>CAIPWG010000617.1 GCA_903868655.1 uncultured Sphingomonadales bacterium | reverse complement strand
GATGCCGGGCTGCCCGCGATCCGCCGCCGCGTGGCGATGGTGTTTCAACGGTACAACTTGTTCCCGCACCGCACCGTGCTGGAAAACGTGATCGAGGCGCCGGTGCATGTGCACCGCGAGCCGGTCGCAAACGCTCGGGCACGTGCGCTCGATCTGCTTGCGCGTGTCGACATGGCTGATCATGCGCACAACATGCCCGGTGCCTTGTCCGGGGGGCAGCAGCAACGTGTCGGGATTGCGCGTGCGCTGGCGCTTAATCCCGAAGCGATCCTGTTTGATGAGCCGACGTCCGCGCTCGATCCTGAACGCGTGGGCGAAGTCTTGCATGTGATCCGCGAACTCGCGCAAGACGGCATGACCATGCTGATCGTGACCCACGAGATCGATTTTGCCCGCGACGTGGGCGATACGGTTGCGTTTGTCGATCAGGGCGTGATCGCCGAACACGGTGCGGCATTCACTGTGCTGACCACGCCCACACAAGCCCGCACCGCGCAATTCCTGGCGCGCGTGCTGCACCGGACAGGATAACCGGCCATGACCGAGACGCGATATGGTGCGAACTATTGGCTGGATGATTGTGGTGACGATATGGCGCGCAGGCCGCCGCTGGTACGCGATGAAACCGTCGATGTCGCGATTCTTGGCGGGGGCTTTTCGGGGTTGTGGACCGCTTATTTCCTGCTCCGCGCCAACCCCGGACTTTCGGTTGCCGTGTTTGAGAAGCATTTTTGCGGGCATGGTGCGTCGGGTCGCAACGGTGGCTGGTGCAGCCCGCGTTATCCGATGCTGGTCGATGAATTGGTCAAGCATTTCGGTGCCGATGCCGCGTGCGCGACGATCCGCGCGCAGCATGCCATTGTCGACGATATTGGCGCGATTATTTCCGAAGAAGGGATCGACGCGCATTTCACGCCCGGTGGCATGCTGTCGATTGCGCGCACGGCCAACCAGTTGACGTCGCTCAAGGCGACTTACGCCACGTATGATCGGCTTGGGCTGACCGCCGACACGACCATGCTCAGTGCGGATGAAGCCCGCGGCCTGATTGCAGCGAGCAACATATTGGGCGGTATGAAAACCCGGTCGGGCGCGTCGATCCACCCGCTCAGGCTGGTGCGCGGGCTGGCCCAAGCGGTCGAACGGCGCGGCGGAACGATTTATGAAGGCACTGCGGTGACCCAGGTGCGTCCGGGTCGGCCGGCGATGCTCGAAACCATGGGCGGTGTGGTGACCGCGCGGGCTGCAGTGGTGCTGGCGGGCGAAGCCTATCTGTCGCAGATCCCTGCGTACCACCGGCAATTGCTGCCGATGTCGTCCATGATCGTGGCGACCGCGCCGCTTGATGATGCGACCTGGGATGCGATCGGCTGGCAGGGGTATGAAAGCCTCAGTTCGGGTGCCTATACCAAGGATTATCTGACCCGCACCCGCGATGGTCGTATTCTGTTTGGCAGCCGGGGCGCGCCTTATCTGTTTGGCTCGGCCATGCCTGAAACGGCCTTGGCGCAAGCCGCGCTTTATGGCCCGATCATCAACACTTTGCGCGCCTGGTTTCCGGCATTGAACGCAGTGCCTGTCACCCATGCCTGGGGCGGTTACCTGGGTGTGCCGCGCGATGGCTTGCCGTCGGTCCACTATGATGCGGCCAGCGGCCTCGCCAATGCCTTTGGCTATACCGGGCGCGGGGTTGCTACGACTGCGTTGGCAGGGCGGGCTTTGGCCGGTCTGATCGCGGGCGTACCGGCGTTTGTGCCCAACCTGCCCATGCTCCATGCGCCGGGTCCGAAATGGGAAATCGAGCCGCTGCGGTGGATTGGCGTGCGTTATATCCAGAACGCCTTTGCCCGTATCGACGCCGCCGATTTCCGCGATGGCAGTGTGCCGCTCGATTCCGGATTGGCGAAGACTCTGGCACCGATTTGACCTGATCCGCGTCACCCCGGGGTATCGCGCCCGGGGTGATGATAGACGTTTACGCCAAGGCCATCAGGCTGGCATTGCCACCGGCAGCGGTCGTGTTGATCGAAATGGTGGTTTCGCGAAGCAAGAGCGCAGGTGCATAACCGCCATCGGCGCAGGCCATTTCGGCGGTAACAATCGGGCCCGGCAGCATGGCCAATTGTTCGAGCGCAGCCTGCACGAAAGCCTCCGATCCTGCGACCAGCGCACGCGCATAGGGCCCGGCGCGGCGCCAGTCGCGCGGGACTTCGATCCGCGCGATCAACGTTTCGGGCAGCCGCGCGACCAGGTCGGCGATCGGCGTAGCATCGCCCAGCACGACGCGATTGCCGGTGGCGAGCGCCCAACTGACTTGTTCAATCAACGCCGCGCGCGTGGCGGCGAGCGCGAGCACCGCACCGCACGCACCCAGGCGATAGCGATTGCGTTCGCCCACTGGGCCCGGCAGATCGACGTCATAGCCCAATGGCACCTGCGGCGGGACAGTTTCGGTCAGCGCACACCATTGTGCGGCAGCCGGGTCAACGGGCCCGCTTGGCAGCGGCAGCGTGGATACAGGCTGGCCCAGCCGGCTCAGGTATAAGGGCCCACCCGCCTTTGGCCCCGTGCCCGACAAGCCGTGCCCGCCAAACGGTTGCACACCCACAACCGCGCCGATGGTGTTGCGGTTGACATAGATATTGCCCGCATGGATCGCCTCGGTCACTTCTGCCAAAGTCGTGTCGAGCCGGGTGTGCAGGCCGAATGTCAGGCCATAGCCCAGTGCGTTGATCGCATCGATCAGCCGCATGCGGTCGGCACGGGCATAGCGCACGACATGGAGAACCGGCCCAAACACTTCGTGCGACAGGTCTGACAGCGCCGACAGTTCGATGATTGCAGGTGCCACAAAATGGCCCTGCGCGGTGGCAGGCGGCAACGCGACACGGTGCACCTTGCACCCGCGCGCCGCCATGGCGGCAATGTGGTTTTCGATCCCCAGCCGCGCTTCTGCGCTGATCACCGGCCCGACATCGTGTGCCAGGACATCTGTCGGGCCCAGTCGCAATTCGGCCAGTGCGCCTTTGAGCATGGTCAGCACCGTATCGGCGATTTCATCCTGAAGGCACAGCACGCGCAGCGCTGAACATCGCTGGCCGGCGCTGTCAAAGGCCGAGGCCACGACATCGGTCACCACTTGTTCGGGCAGTGCCGAACTGTCGACCAGCATCGCATTCTGTCCACCGGTTTCGGCAATCAGCGGGATCGGACGGCCGGCGGGCGACAGGCGTTGCGCCAGTTGCTGCTGGATCAACCGCCCAACTTCGGTCGAACCGGTGAACATCACGCCGGCCACTTCGTGGGCTGCGACCAGAGCGGCACCGATAGTGCCGTCGCCTGGCACCAATTGCAGCACATCGGCAGGAATTCCGGCATCATGCAGCAAGCGGACGGCTTGCGCGGCAATCAGCGGGGTTTCTTCGGCCGGCTTGGCCAGCACGGGATTGCCGGCGGCGAGCGCTGCGGCGACTTGCCCGATGAAAATCGCCAGTGGAAAGTTCCACGGCGATATGCACAGCACCGGACCGAGCGGCGTGTGATCGGTGGCCGCATCGGCATAATAGCGCAGAAAATCGACCGCTTCGCGCACTTCGCTGACCGCGTTGGCTGCCGATTTGCCCGCTTCGCGCACGATCAGCGCAATCAACGGCGCGATCCGTGCCTCCATTGCATCGGCAGTTGCATGCAGCATGGCCGCGCGCGCGGCCACTGGTACGGTGGCCCAGGCCACCGCGGCGTTCGCCGCGATCGTGGCCGCAGTGCGCGCGCCATCAGGGCTGGTTTCGTGCACCTGGCCCACGGTATCGTCAAACCGCGCCGGGTTGCGCAGTTGCCGGGTCGTGCCGGGGGCAAGATGAAACGTCGGTGCAGCAGTAAACTCGCGCACGCCTTCTTGCGCGAAGCTGGCGTGCAGGTCTGCCAGCACTGCTTCGCAGGCCAGATCGATCCCCGCGCTGTTGCGTCGGTCGCGAAGGATGGCGGCGGGCAGTGCAATCATCGCGTGCGGCTGGCCCAGTTCGGGATCAGCGAGCGGGTCGGCGATGACTTCGGCAATCGGAATTGCCGGGTTGGCGATGCGGTTGACAAACGACGAATTGGCCCCGTTTTCCAGCAGCCGCCTGACCAGATAGGCCAGCAGCGTTTCGTGCCCGCCGACCGGTGCATAGACCCGGCAAGGACGGTTGAGTTTATGCGCGCCAACCACTTCGCCATAGAGCGGCTCACCCATGCCGTGCAGGCACTGAAATTCATAATCGCCAAGGGCAAAATCGGGCCCGGCCATTGCCATGATCGATGCCAGAGTCAGCGCATTATGCGTGGCAAACTGCGGGAATACCGCATCACGCGCGGCGAGCAGTCGCCGGGCACAGGCCAGATAGGCAAGGTCGGTATGCGCCTTGCGCGTATAGACCGGGAAATCGCGCAGCCCCTCGACTTGTGCGCGCTTGATCTCGGCATCCCAATATGCACCCTTGACCAGCCGCACCATGATCCGGCGCCCTGCGCGCCGTGCCAGATCGATCACCCAGTCGATGACCATCGGGCAGCGTTTGCCATAAGCCTGCACCACCAGGCCAAGGCCATCCCAGCCCGCCAGATCAGGGTCGGTGGCCAGGCTTTCGAGCAAGTCGAGGCTCAGTTCGAGCCGGTCGGCCTCTTCGGCATCGATATTGAGCCCGATCTGCGCGGCGCGCGCCATCAGGCACAGGTCCTTCACCCGCGGCAACAGTTCGACCATCACGCGATCGGCCTGCGCACGGGCATAACGCGGGTGCAGTGCCGACAGCTTGATTGAAATACCCGGGCCAATGTGGATCCCGCGCCCTGCTGAAGCCGCGCCGATGGCCGTGATCGCGGTGCGATAGTCCTGCATATAGCGCGCCGCGTCGGCGGCAGTCATCGCCGCTTCGCCCAGCATGTCATAGCTGTAGCTGAAGCCTTTGGCCTCCATCGCCTGGGCGCGGTCGAGTGCTTCGTCAATTGTGCGGCCGGTCACAAATTGTTCGCCCATCAGCCGCATTGCCAGATCGACCCCGGCGCGAATGATCGGCTCGCCGGCGCGCGCGATCAGTCGGGTCAGTGCCGCGCCCAACCCTTGTTCATCGATACTGCCGACCAGCTTACCGGTGACCACCAGACCCCAGGTCGCGGCATTGACAAATACCGGGCGGGCGCGGCCCAGATGCGCCCACCAATCGCCGCCGGCGATCTTGTCGCGGATCAACGCGTCGCGCGTGGCAGCATCGGGAATACGCAGCAAGGCTTCGGCCAGGCACATCAGCGCCACGCCTTCGCTGGTCGACAGCGCATATTCCTGCACCAGCTGTTCCACCCCTCCCGCAGGCGGTGCCGCGCGCAGTGCGGTGACCAAGCGCGTGGCCAGCGCATTTGCCGCTGCATGCTGGTCCGCAGGCAGACGCGCTTCGTCTATCAACGCGGCAACACAAGCATGTTCGTCACGACGGGTGGCCGCCGTGATGGCGGCGCGCAGCGGGGTGGCGGGGCGCAAGGCGGGGGCAAAAGCAGTGAAAGCGGTCATGATGCCACCTTATCACGCGTGCGGGGTGCAATCCGCCTTCAATCGGATGATTGGCAATGCATATTAACTCATTAAAGGGTATATTATAGACATTATGACTGAAAAATTTGACAGATTCAGGCAATTGGATGCCTTTGATCTCAAGATCCTCGGGGTTTTGGCGCAAGATGGGCGTATCTCCGTGACCGACCTTGCCGAACAAGTCGGATTGTCGCGCACGCCGTGTCAACAGCGGCTGAACCGGCTGATGGAATCGGGGGTGATCCTTGGGTTTCGGGCGGTGATCGATCCGCAGCCCTTGGGGCTTGATCACATCGCTTATACCGAAGTGAAGCTGTCCGACACGCGCGAGGCTGCTTTGCAGGATTTCAATCGCGCGGTGCGTGCGATTGACGAAGTCGAGGAATGCCACATGATCGCCAGCAGCTTTGATTACCTGCTGAAAGTGCGCACCGCCAATATCGCGCGGTTCCGTGCGGTGCTGGGCGAAAAGATATCGCGCCTGCCGCATGTCACGTCGACATCGACGTTTGTGGTGATGGAAGCGATCAAGGATAGTACGCGGATGCCTACGCAAAGGGGGTGACACGGCACCGGCGCGCGCGTATTCGCGGCGGCGTATGAGCCGCCTTCGCGCCTTTTTTCTGTGTCACCGAGGCATGGCCTTGGCCGTAATTGCCCTGGCGATGGCGATGAAGGCCCTGGTGCCTGCCGGAACCATGATCGGCAACGATGCGCACATGCTGACCATTCAGGTCTGCGATGGCTATACCGATGCCGCAAAAGCAGTCGTGATCGCGGTCAAAGGTCACGGTCAACCGGGCAAGGCTGCCTCTGACCAGCAGGTCTGCCCTTACGCAGGGCTGGCCCATGCCGGATTGATCGGCGCCGATCCAATCCAGTTGGCGGCCGCGCTGGCGTTTATTCTGCTGCTGGCAAGCTTTGCCACCGGTTTTGCGGCACAGTGGCCAACGGCCCGGCTGCGCCCCCCGCTCCGCGCTCCGCCCGCGCTGGCGTAAAGAGCAAGCCCCGGACCCGGTTCGGGCCAGATACTCGCATATATCGGGCGCAGCCGATGATCGCTGCGCCGCACGGATCGAGACACGCGCAGGTTTGCCTGCCAGCCTCG
>CAIPWG010000616.1 GCA_903868655.1 uncultured Sphingomonadales bacterium | reverse complement strand
TCATCCGTTTGTCGCGAACCAGTCGAAGCAGCCACCCGATGGGTTTTAACGCAAGGCCTGCCCGATCAAGCAGAATCAGGGACAAGTGCCGTGCATCGCCCCTGACAACTGCATGCGTTTGATCCATAGCGCAGCCTCCTCAGGGGTCAGTTGCTGCACTCCACCGGTGGCATCGTCGACTAGGAGCGGCGCCGCACAGTCCCCCTTCGGCAGGCCCCTTGGCCGATCAGGCAGCGCCATCAGCAAATGGTGCGTTGCATCGCGATAGACCGCGCGCAACACTGGCGCGGACCGGTCTGCGCCGCGATGGGGCACAGTGGACCCACACCCCCCCACCAGCACCAATGCAAAAAGCCAGAGCCTAGTCTGCAACGATTTTCATCAACTTGCGTTCGAGCGGCGACAAGACACCCGCCAGATCGTGCCCGCGTTTGAGCACTTGCCCGGCTTCGCCATAGAGCGTCCACATGCCCTGTTTCTGACGCAAGGCGGGCCGTTTTTCGACCCGTGCGGTGGGCCGTTCGGCCGTGCGTTTGTAGGCGCTGAAGCTCGCCGCTTCGCGATCAAACGCGATCGCGTAGTCGCGCCACAATCCAGCAGCCACCATCCGCCCATAAAGGTCGAGAATCCGCATCAGCTCGGCGCGTTCGAACGCAACCTGGACGATCCCGGTCCGGGGAAACGCGACGACCGTGGCGCCAATACCGGCAGAACCATCGTTGCCCCCGGTCAGCACCGCCACGCGCGTATCTCCTCATCTTGGATCATCATTGCATCGAACATGCCACTATCGCGCCAGGCGGACAACTGCCCCGGCTTACAGCAGTCGTGGCTGCCACTGACCCCCGTCGCTCAGTGCATCGCGCGCCAGCGCCTGCGTTACCGGCGCCTTGCGTTCCAGCGACAGCCGGTCAAGACGGGCCACCAGCGTTTCTGCGGCACGATGACTGCGCTCGATCCGCGGCATCAACCAATCGAGCACGGTATCGGGGATAGCCAGACCGCGCCGCCGCGCCTGTTCCACGATCAACCCCCGCAACAACAGATCATCGGGGTCGGCAATCACCAATGACAACGCTGCGCCCAGCCGCGAGGCAAGATCGGGCAGCACGATACGCCAGCCGCTGTTCTGCCCCGGCAACGCGAGCGGTTCTGCGCAGACGAGCAGCAACGCGCGGCTCTCGGCTTGCGCGCGGTTCCAGCGGTGGAACACATCGACTTCGTCGATCTGGTCGGCATCGTCGATGGCATCACCCGTGCCGCTGGCCTCGAACCAGCGCGCGAGCAGGCTTTTGCCAGAACGCGGCGGCCCGCTGAGCACGGCCGTGCGATAGGGCCAGGTATTGCAGGTCTGCAACGCGGCAAAAACCGGATAGAGCGAAGGCCCACCCACGATCGTTTCGGCGGCACCGGACAATTCAAGCGGTAGCGCAATCTGCGACATGGTTTGCCTTCAGCGCCGGATGCTCAGCGCACCGGCCCCTTGCGTCACTTTCCAGCCTTGCGCACGCAGGCCCGACGCCAATGTTTCAAGATCGCCGGCATAAGTCACGCGCATGACCGACACCCCGCCCAGCGCCAGCGAACTGGTCACTGCAGCCTGCACCCCCGGCACCGCGCGCAGCGCCGCCTGTACCGCATCCACCGCACTCGCGTCCGGGCTGGCAAACTGCACCTGGAACAGGCTGGCCGCGGGCGCGGCACCGATCGGCGCCACAGCACTGCTTGCCCCGGTGGCCTGCGCCGCGCCACGGGGCGGCGGCAGCTTGTCGATCAAGGCAGAAATCAGCTTGGGGTCGATCTGTGGCGCGCTGTTGAGCGAAGGATCAGGATTGAGCTGCCCGGCCGACAGCGCCTGCACATAAAGCGCGTCGATCTGCTTGACCGCTTGGGCCAACATCGCGGGCAATTTTTCCTCGTTATCGGCGGTCAGTTCAAAACTGCCCAGAAAACGATTGTCAGGACCATGCCGCGCAGTGAACGTGCCTTTGATCGGGCCACCCGGCCATTGCCGTTCAAGCCGCGCGACCGGAATCACCACATCTTCGGCACCATATTGGTCCAGGATCGTGCGCCACCAGTTGCGACTGCGGCGACCGACCTGCCCGGCATTGATCAGCAGGCCATCGGCGCCGCCACCATTGGGACGCACATAGTCGATCACACTTTCGCCGGTGTGGAAATCGGCCCAGGCCTTTTGCCAGGGCGTGCGCGTTTCGAACACACTGGCCACACCGCCCTGATAAAGCAGCGGGATCACCAACAAAGGCGCAGACCGCGCGCCGCCGCCTTGCAATCCCAGATAGCCCGCTGCGCGCGCGCGGTCGAACACCACACCCAGCCGTGCGATATACCGATGCGGGCCGATATCCTCGTGTTCGACCGCAATGGCCGACACCATGCCCGACAGGGTGCCATCATCAAGCGCCGGCGCGGCGCCGCCCTGCCCGCGCTGCGACCACAGCTTTTGCCATGCCTGTCGGGTCGCGGTGCGCCACCCGGCCACGCGCGCCTCCTGGGCGTCTTTGCCAGTGGTATTGACCTCGACCCCGGTCACTTCGAAATCACCCGTGCTGGCCACCGGTGCAATGCCGCGATCACCCTCGATCTGTGCCCACACAACGGCGCCGCCGATGCCGAGCACAAGCAGCCCGGCGCCCGCAAGCGCGAGGCGGCGTTGCCGCAGACTTGTCGATAAAAGGCGCTGAAAGGCCAAGCGAACTCCAACACGGCGCTCTGGGCGCCGCAAACAGGGCAGGGATAACCGGGGCGCTTTTGCCCAAAGGCGTGTGGAAATCCAAGCGGGAAAGCGATAGGGCGTGCGTCATGTCAAGCAACAACGATACTGGCGAGCGCTACAGCTACGCCAAAGCCGGCGTAAACATCGCCGCAGGCAACGCGCTGGTGAAGGCCATCGGCCCGCTCGCCCGTGCCACCGCGCGCCCTGGCGCCGACGCTGAACTCGGCGGGTTTGGCGGGTTTTTCGATTTGCGCGCGGCAGGCTACAAAGACCCGTTGCTGGTCGCAGGCAACGATGGCGTGGGCACCAAAGTCAAATTGGCGATCGATCACGACCGTCACGATGCCATCGGGATCGATCTGGTTGCCATGTGCGTCAACGACCTGATCGTTCAGGGTGCGGAACCACTGTTTTTTCTGGACTATTTTGCGACGGGCAAGCTCGATAACGGCGTTGCCGAACGCGTGATCGCCGGCATTGCCGAAGGCTGCCGCATCGCCGGATGCGCGCTGATCGGCGGCGAAACCGCCGAAATGCCGGGCATGTATGCGCCAGGCGATTATGATCTGGCCGGATTTTGCGTAGGCGCGGTTGAGCGCGGCGAACAGTTGACCGGCGATGCGGTTGCTGTGGGTGACGTGCTGCTGGGACTGGCCTCGTCGGGGGTCCATTCCAACGGCTATTCGCTGGTGCGCCGGCTTGCCGCAGACAAAGGCTGGAAACTCGATCGCCCGGCCTTGTTCGATAACGAGCGCCTGCTGATCGAGCACCTGATCGAGCCGACGCGGATTTATGTGAAGACTCTGCTGCCGTTCATCCGCGCCGGGCGCATTCATGCGCTGGCGCACATTACCGGTGGCGGCTTGCTGGAAAACGTACCGCGCGTTCTGCCCAAGGGGCTTCACGCGCGAATCGACGCCGACGCCTGGGAGCAGCCGCGCCTGATGGCGTTCTTGCAGGCGCAAGGTCATATCGAACCGGGCGAAATGGCGCGCACCTTCAACTGCGGCATCGGCATGGTGCTGGCGGTTGCACCCGATCAGGCCGCCAGCCTTGCCGCCGATCTGGCCAACGCGGGCGAAACGGTGTTTACGATTGGCGAAATCGTGGCTGGAGAACGCGGCTGCACCGTTACTGGCAGCACCGAAACCTGGTCTGCGCGTGAGCCGTGGCACGCGGTGCACAGTGCCTGACACCGGGCCAGACACTGCCGCCCGCGTGCCGGTGGCGGTGTTCATTTCGGGTGGTGGCACGAACATGGCGGCGCTGCTCTACGCCAGTCGCCTGCCCGATTGTCCGTTTGCGATCGCCCTGGTCGTGTCGAACAACCCCGCAGCAGGCGGGCTGACACTCGCCGCAGCCGAAGGCGTGCCGACATTCGTGCTGCCGCACAAGGGCATGACACGTGCAGCCCACGATGCCGCGATGGAGGCGGCCGTGCTTGCCGCTGGCGCCCGGTTTATTGCGCTGGCGGGATACATGCGCATCCTGACGGCCGACTTTGTCACACGGTGGCAGGGGCGCATGATCAATATCCACCCCAGCCTGCTGCCGCGCTACACCGGGCTGGACACCCATGGCCGTGCGTTGGCAGCGGGCGACAGCCATGGCGGATGCACAGTTCATCTGGTGACCCCCGATCTCGATGAAGGTCCGGTATTGGGCCAGATTCCGGTCGCGATCCTGCCCGGAGATACCCCCGACACACTGGCCGCGCGTGTACTTTTTGCCGAACACCAGCTTTATGCCCGGTGTCTGGCCAATCTGGTCAGCCAGGCCCGGTCGCCCGCATGGCTGACCGAACACGTCGCCGAACGCGCGCTGGCGCTGCCCCACGCCGACCGCGCGGTCAGCCACGGCATGGCCAGTTTTGGCGTAATCAAGGGCAAGAAGTTCGCCTATGTCGCCGCCAACCAGCACGGCAGTGGCCGCGTGGTGCTGATTGTGAAGATCAGCGGCCGTGACGAACAGGATGCGCTGATCGAGCGGGACCCTGCACGGTTCTCGCGCCCGGCCTACTTCGGCGATGACTGGATCGCGATGCGGCTCGATCATGTCGAACCCGATTGGGACGAGATTGCCGACTGGCTGCAACGCAGCTGGCTGGCGATTGCGCCTCGGCGACTGGCCGACCTGCTCGGCGCATGACCGAACCTGCCAAACCCAGCCCCTTGGGCCCAATCACGCTGCATAGCGCGCTGCAATCGTTTGCCGAAAATACCGGCGGTTTGTTCATGACCGCGTTCCTGGTGGCGCAAGGCGTGTCGCAACCGCTCGCACTCGCCTCCTTTGCCGGCCTGGTCATGACGCGTTATGCCATGCGCGCACTGATCCTGCCGCTGGCGATAGCCCGCGGGCTGAAAACCGTGATCCTGATCGGGATTGCCGTGCGCGCAGCGGGCTATGTGCTGTTAGGCTTTGTCACGCGCGCCGATGGCTGGATGCTGGCCTATGTGCTCGCGATGGGCTTGGGCAGCGTGCTTTATTGGACCGCCTGGCACGGCTACAACGCCGCAATCGCGCAAGGGGCATCACGCGGACGGCAAGTCAGCCTGCAACAAGCTGCGACCGCAGGCGTCGCGATTGTCGCCCCGGTCATCGGCGGGCTGATCCATGACCATATGGGACCGGTGGCAGGCTTTGCGCTGATCGCAGCAATCCAGCTGGCCGCCGCCTGGCCCCTGCTGGCCGCGCCCGACGTGCGGGTGGCCGCCGATGTGCAGATGGACCCGGCGATGATCCGGTTCGCCCGACCGCTTTATTGCGCCGAAGGGCTGCACTCGGGCGCAGTCAATGTTGTCTGGAATCTGGCGCTGTTCGTATCGCTGGGCGAACGGTTCGGCGCATTTGGCGGCACACTTGCGCTGTCGGGCGCCTGCGCCGCCGGTGCCAGCCTGCTGGTCGGGCGGCGCATCGATGCTGGACAGGGCCGCATCATGGTGCCGCTGGCATATGGCTGTGCCGGGCTGGCAGTACTGGTTAAAGTCGTATCGTGGCATCACCCTTATGCAGCGATCGGCGCGACCGCGCTGGGGGCTTTGGTGACGCCGATCACCCAAGTCGCTTTGCTGGCGCCGCTTTATACCATGGCCCGGCAATCTGCCTGCCCCTTGCGTTTTGCCATGGCGACAGAGGCAGGATGGGATCTGGGGTGCGCGCTGGCCTGTATGCTGGCCGCAGGTGCGCTGGCGCTTGGCGTCAGCTACAGCTGGCCGATCCTTTCGGGGCTGGTCGGGGTTGCCACCGTCACGCTCATGCTGGCGCACTGGTATGCAAAGCGCGACCCGGCCTGACGGTTCAAATCTCGCTGGCATCCACCAAAGGGCGGCTGTCGCGCGTTCCGCGATAACGCACCGCGGGATCATTCGGATCACCGGCAATGATCACATGATCGTCATGCACTTCCAGCAACGTGCCAACAAACGGCATCCCGTCCAGACTGCCGCTGACGCGATAGCTGACCACGTCACCCGGCTTGAAGGTCGCCTGATCAAAATTGAATTCAAACGGGCAATCGCCCCCACCCATTCCCATCATGACAAGCGTCCTCCCACCCGTAACTTACCCAACAAAAAGGGGCCCGCAAGGGGCCCCCTTCGTGTGTGCTTGCGGGCGCCCCGCGATCAGCCGACGATCTCTTCGGGCTTGAAGAAATAGGCGATTTCAATCGCGGCGTTTTCTTCAGAATCCGAACCGTGCACGGTGTTGGCTTCGATTGATTCGGCAAATTCCTTGCGGATCGTGCCCGCATCGGCATTGGCCGGGTTGGTTGCGCCCATCACGTCGCGATTGCGCTTTACGGCGTCTTCGCCTTCGAGCACTTGCACGACCACCGGGCCCGAAATCATGAATTCGACCAGATCGTTGAAAAACGGCCGTTCGGCGTGGACCGCATAAAAACCTTCGGCCTGTTCGCGGCTCAAGTGAAGCCGCTTCGACGCAACGACGCGCAAACCGGCTTCTTCAAGCTTGGCCGTTACCGCACCGGTCAGGTTGCGACGGGTGGCATCGGGCTTGATGATCGAAAACGTGCGGGTAACCGCCATGGTACTCTTCCTTGTCTGTGCGATTGTATCGGCCGGGCCAGGCAGGCTGACCTGTCGCCGGGCCCGTAGCCGGGAATGCATGCAATCGCAAGGCGGCCAATCAGGGCCCTTCGCGCCATTTGCCACCATCCTGACGCCAATACCGTCGCTCAACACCCTCACGCTGGCCCAGCAGGCGCCAGGTCTGCCGTGCGGTATCGGTTTGTTCAGGCGGAAACAGCAGGAACACGCGCACCATGTTCGCGGCTTCGCGCCACTGGCCATCGGCCAGGGCAAGAAACCGTGCGCCATTTGCCGGCTCTGGCGTGGTGCCCAACAAGACCGGTTGGCGCGCATCGTGCGCGGTTCCGGCAAGGCCATGCGCCAGAAACGAATCGGGCAGGCGCTGCCACAGTGCGGTGCTGATCCGGCCGAGTTGGGCCGCATCGTCGGAAACCACCAGTAGCCGCTCGCCAGCCCCCAGGGTGCTGCGCGCCAGCAACGGCACCACCCATTCGGCAGGATCGCGGGTCAATTGGTAGAAGTCGACGCGCACCGCTTGGCGCCTCCCCGGCAGCGATCGGAACAATAGCGCACATTGTCCCAGTCGCGTTCCCATTTCTTGCGCCAGGTGAACGGCAACCCGCACGCGGCGCACAGCTTTGAAGGCAAATCAGCTTTGCGCCGCATTTTGGGCATCAGTTTTCCAACACGTCGCGCACGTAGCGGTCGAGCAGGCGCACGCCGAAACCGGTGGCACCCTTGTCGTGGGTCGCGCCGGGCTTGTCCGCCCACACGGTGCCCGCGATATCGAGGTGTGCCCAGGCCACGCCATCGTTGATATACCGTTGCAGGAATTGTGCCGCGGTGATCGAACCGCCAAAGCGGGGCCCGACATTTTTCATATCGGCGATCTGGCTATCGATCAGCTTGTCATAGCCCGAACCCAGCGGGAACCGCCACAGCTTGTCGCCGCTCGACTTGCCTGCGGCATCAAGCTGGCTGGCCAGCAGATCGTCATTGGCAAACATCCCGGCATATTCATGACCCAGCGACACGATGATCGCACCGGTCAGCGTGGCGAGGTCGACAATCGTGGCCGGAGCATACGTCTTTTGCACCCAGGTCAACACATCGCACAGCACCAGCCGCCCTTCGGCATCGGTGTTGATCACTTCGATTGTCTGGCCCGACATGCTGGTCACGACATCGCCCGGCCGTTGCGCATTGCCATCGGGCATGTTTTCAACCAACCCGACCACGCCGATCACATCGGCTTCGGCCTTGCGCAGCGCCAGCGCGAGCAAAGCCCCGGCTACGGCACCGGCACCGCCCATATCCCATTTCATGTCTTCCATGCCACCGGCCGGCTTGATCGAAATACCGCCGGTGTCGAAGGTCACACCTTTGCCAACGAATGCAGTTGGACGCGCGCCTGCGCGGCCTTTCCAGAGCAACGCCAGCACGCGCGCTTCACGTACCGAGCCTTGTGCCACGCCCAGCAGCGCACCCATCCCCAATGCTTCGAGCGCGACCTTGTCGAGCACCACAACTTCCACACCGGTGCCGTCAAACCGCTTGACGCAGCGTTCAACGAAGCTGGCCGGATAGATCACATTGGCAGGCTCGGTCACCAGTTCGCGGGTGAATTCGATGCCTTCGGCCAGCGCCGCTTCGGTCGCCCAGGCGCTGTCGGTGCCCTCGGGTGCGGCCAGCGCCACGACTGTGCCGAGCGACACTTTCTGATCATCGGTCAGCTTGGTCTTGTAAACATCATACCGCCATCCCCGCAAACGCGCGCCCAACAGCACGGCGGCGGCTTCGGCAGCGCTCAGTGCCGAGCCTGAAAAATCGATCCCGAGCGCGGTTTCGCCCGAAGTCAGGTATTTCGCCACCAGCGCGCCACCGGCGCGTTCGAGCGCGGCCAGCCGGTCAGTGCCGCTGCCCTTGCCGATCCCGGCCAGGGCGAGGCGCGTCAGGCCGGTGGTTTCTTGCACAAATGCTTCGAACACTTGTCCCGCCTTGCCGGTAAACCGGCTGGCATTCGCCGCATCGCGCACGGTATCGGACAGATCGGCAGGCAAGCTGCCTTCGGCAACCAGCCGGGCGACAAGACGGGGGCGGGTTTCGCCCGACGAAGCAAAAACGATGGCCATGCAATATGCTCCTGATCGGCACCGCACCCGATACATCGAGCAGCAGTTACCGGAATTGTGGGTTTGCAGTTAAGGCGCGCCGGTGCGATAGGCAAGCACATGCGACCCCTGACGCGGCCCCCGCGCCAAGCCTTTTTCGTGCGCTTGCGCGCGCTCCAGTCCACGGCCCTGCTTGCCCTTGCGGGCGTTGGCGGCATTTTGTCGGCTTCGGCAGCCGCATTTGCCGATCCTGCAGGACTGGCAACACCGTCATCATCCCCGTCCGATTCGGCCAGCCCGGCGCCCGCCGCCGAGGATCTGGTGCGTTTTGCATCGGATGCGGTGACGTATGACAACGATGCCAACCTGATCACAGCCACGGGCAATGTGGTGTTGCGCCGCGATGCGCGATCGCTGCGTGCCGATGCACTGACCTGGAACCGTACCACCGGCGCGATCGTGGCCACGGGCAATATACGCCTCGTCGATGAAGACGGCGATGTGTTGTACAGCGATCACATCGAACTGACCGACGAATTCAAGGCCGGTACGACGCAGGACTTGCTGCTCGTGCTGCGCGAAGGGGGCCGCATGGCCGCGCAATCCAGCCAGCGCGATGCCGCCGGGCATGTCGTGCTCCACCAGGCGGTCTATAGCGGCTGCGAAGTGGTCGATGACGAAGGCTGCCCCAAGCGGCCCAGCTGGGAATTGACTGCGGTAAAGGTCGCCTACAATGCCCAGACCAAAGAAGTGCGGTATTACGGGGCAAAGCTGCGCATTTTTGGCGTTCCGCTGCTGCCGCTGCCGGGCCTGGCCCATGCATCGGATTTCCACGCCCGTTCCGGCCTGCTGATCCCCACATTCGGGTCGTCATCGGCCAACGGTTTGCAGATCGCCAATACCTACTACGTCCGCCTGGCCGATAACAAGGATCTGTCGCTGACCGGCACGGTCTTTTCAGGCGCTCTGCCGATGCTCGAAACCCAGTATCGCCAGCTCACCGACAAAGGCGCATTTCAGGTCAACGGCTACCTGACATACAGCCGCCAGACCAACGAAGCGACCAACGCAAGCGGCGCGCTGGTCTCGCAAACGACCGGCAGTTTCACCCCGCGCGGCTATCTGGCCGGTAATGGCGAGTTTCAGCTGGGCAATGACTGGAGCCTGACCGGCGCGGCGCGGTATGTTACCGATCGCACGTTTCTGCTGCGGTACAACCTGTCGCCCGATACGCGGCTGCGTTCCACACTCAATCTCGAACACATCACGCAAGACAGCTATTTCAGCTTTGCCGGCTGGGCGGTGCAGGCCATTGGCGTCAACGATGTTCCGCGCCAGCAGCCGTTTGCACTGCCCAGCATCGACTATCGCCAGCGATTCGATATGCCGGGCGTCGGTGGAAAGCTGGAGATCGAGGCCAATTCGCTTGGCCTTGCGCGAACCGACCAGCAAAACACGCAACGCGCGTTTGGCCGTGTTCAATGGGATCTGCATTCAGTCTCCCCATGGGGGCAGGAACTGACAGTGACCGCACTGTTGCGCGGCGATGTTTATCACAGCAGCAACAACGGCCTGACCACCAATGCGGTCTATGCAGGCGTGCCCGGTTGGCAGGCACGTGGCATCGCCACGGTCGCTGCCGATCTCAAATGGCCCTTCATCGGTGAAGCGCTGGGCGGCACGCAGGTGCTGACCCCCGAAGTGCAGATCGTCGCCACCCCGCACATCCGCAATTTTGCCATTCCGAACGAGGATTCGCGCGCGGTCGAACTGGAAGACGACAACATTTTCGCGCTCAACCGCTATCCCGGCTATGATCGGGTCGAAGACGGCTTGCGCGTGACCTACGGGATCGACTGGCGGCTTAATCGACCTGGTTGGAGAGCGTCGGCAACAATCGGCCAATCCTATCGCACGACCGATGAATCCCAGATCATGCCGATTGGCACCGGACTGGCCTCGCGCTTGTCCGACGTGGTCGGCCGCGCCGAAGTCCGCTTTCGCGACATTGTCCAGTTAACCGAACGGTTCCAGCTCAACAAAGACACGCTGCAACTGCGCCGCAATGAAATCGACGCGACAGTGGGCGACCACCGCACTTATGTCGAAGTCGGCTACATCGCGCTGAACCGCAGTATCCCGCTGTCTTATGAAGATTTGCAAGACAGCAAGGAACTTCGGGTTTCCACACGTGCCGCTTTTGCGCATTACTGGTCTGTATTCGGATCAGCGATCGTCAACCTGACGACAAAGGCCGATGACCCTATCAACGGATCGAACGGGTTTCAGTTGATCCGCCATCGGCTGGGCTTTGCCTATACCGACGGATGCCTTGATCTGTCGCTGACCTGGCAACGCAATTACGTCTCGGCCGGCGACGCGGTTGCGGGCAGCGCCTATGCCATCACGCTGTCATTGCGCAATATCGGCACGCGGTAACCGGCATCTTGCGGCTTTTTGGTTCGGGAAAACTTCCCTCTCCGCGGCAAAGGCGCTATCGGGCTACGACAGGCGGCATTGGCCTGGCGCGATCCGAACAGATCGCGCCGCGCCCAATGTCGGAATTCGCGCCGCCCGAGCGGTGCGCACAACAGGATTTATCGACTGCCATGACGTCTGCCATTCGCCGCTTGCCTGTATCGACGTCGGTTTTGTTGCGGTTGGCGCTTGGCTTGGGGCTGGTTCTGTCGGGCCCGGCCAGCCTGATCGGGGTTACCGCCGCCCGCGCGCAAGACGATACCCCCCCGGTCGCGCCACAGCCGCCGCCGCCTACTTCAACCGATGCCGCGGGCAATCTCAATCTGCCAAGCAATCCGCAGTTTTTTGGCAAGATGGATCCCTACCATCGCCACGCTACGGCTATCGTCAATGGCGAGATCATCACCGGCACCGATATCGATCAACGGTTTGCGCTTTTCGCCAATGCCAATTCCGCGAAGCTGAGCAGCGAAGAGCAGGAACGCTTGCGCGCCCAGGTGCTGCGCAACCTGATCGACGAAACTCTGCAAATTCAGGAAGCCAAAGCCGCCGACATCACGATCGACAACGATGAGGTGGATCAGCGCTTTGCCTATGTCGCACAACAGAACATGGGCAAAGATGCAGCTTCGCTCGACGCCTACCTGACCTCGATTGGCTCGGCAGGCGGCTCGCTCAAACGCCAGATCCGCGGTGAAATTGCATGGCAGCGGCTCCTGCGCCGCAATGTGCAGCCCTATGTCAATGTGTCTGAATCCGAAGTGCGCGAAATGATGGATCGGCTCAAGGCAGCCAAAGGCACCGAAGAGTTCCACCTGAGCGAGATCTTTCTGGCTGCGACCGATGAGACCAGAAGCCAGGTCCAAGCCAATGCCAACAAGATTGTCGAGCAGCTGAAAAAGGGCGGCAGCTTTGTCGGCTATGCCCGCCAATACTCGCAGGCCTCCACCGCGGCTGTCGGCGGCGATCTGGGCTGGATCCGGCTGGCACAATTGCCGACCGTGATGGCGGGCACTGTGGCGACGATGGGGCCAGGCCAGTTGGCCGGACCGATTGACGTGGTTCTGAATAGCAGGCGCTGCGAGGTGAATTGGGTTTTTTCC
>CAIPWG010000615.1 GCA_903868655.1 uncultured Sphingomonadales bacterium | reverse complement strand
TTTTGCACATAGGGATCGTTGATCTGGCGCGTGAGCCAGCGGTTGGACGATGCGGTGCGACCTTTGGCGGTCTTCAACCGGGTGCCGGGGTCTCGGCCAGAACGGGTCATGCGCTATCCTTGAATTCGTGGTCGCGTCGCCGCAGGGCCAGCCGGGCTTTTTCCGAATCACTGGCGGTGGCCATCAGGCTGCGCAGGATGCCTTCGCGAATGCCGCGATCGGCAATACCCAGCCGTTCTGCGGGCCAGATGTCGAGAATGGTTTCCAGAATGGCGCAGCCCGCCACCACCAGATCGGCGCGTTCGCGGCCGATACAGGGCACAGCCATGCGCTCGGCTGGTGAATAATACGCCAGCCGCTGGCTGATTGCGCGCATCGACGCGGCAGGCACGATCACGCCATCGACCGCGCTGCGATCATATTGCGGCAGGCCAAGGTGCAGGCTGGCCAGCGTGGTGACCGTACCGCTGGTGCCCAGCAGCCGGATCGCGGTGCGATCCTGATGCGCGGCGTGTTCGCCTGCAACCCGCGCGGCAAAGCTGGCAAAGCCTTCGTGAACCAGCCGGCGCATTTCGGAATAGGCGGCGTCACGCGCGGCGGCACTGTCGTCGATACTGCCGATCACTTCGGTCAGCGACACCACCCCCCAGGGCACAGATTGCCAATCGAGAATGCGCGGCACCGGGTCTGTGGTATCAACCAGCACCATTTCGGTCGATCCGCCACCGATGTCGAAAATCATCGCGGGGCCTTCGCCGTGTTCCAGCAGGATGTGGCAGCCGAGCACCGCCAGCCGCGCCTCTTCTTTGGCGGTGATGATATCGAGCCGGATGCCGGTTTCGCGGCGCACGCGTTCGATGAATTCGGCGCCATTGGTGGCCCGGCGGCAGGCTTCTGTGGCGACCGAGCGCGCCAGGTGGACATTGCGGCGGCGAAGCTTGTCGGCGCAGATATGCAAAGCGGCGAGCGCACGGTCCATCGCCGCATCAGACAGGCGACCCGACTGAGCAAGACCTTCGCCCAATCGCACCACGCGGCTGAATGCATCGATCACCACGAAATGATCGCCCGACGGCCGTGCGATCAGCAAACGGCAATTGTTGGTGCCCAGATCGATCGCGGCATAAGCCTGACGGTGAAATGGCAAAGGGCGATTGGCGGGATTGCCGCGCGCAACAGGATCTAGCGCTGTTGCCGTACCATCAGCGGGCGGCACGTCGCCACCTTGCATCAATGCCGCGTCGGCAGGCGCCAAAACGGGCACAGTTGGGTCGTGCCGGGGGGCTTGCGCGCGGGCTGCAGCAGGGCGTGCGGGGGGCGGTGTCGCGGTTGCCCTGGCGGCCGCCGACTTGCGCCGCCGTTTCCGCCCGGGCCGCTTGCCCGCGTGTCCTGCCGACGGTTGGGTGTCGGCCATTGCTTGTCAAATTCGCTTATGTTTTCCCATCGCCGGAACATACCGGCCGGGTACTTGCGGCATTATGTAGCGCTGTCGCGCCTTGCCTGCAAGGCATGCCGCCCTCGCCGGCTTGACACCCGCACCCCGCCCGCCTAATGGCCCGCGTTCGCTGCCCCGTCGTCTAATGGTAAGACAACGGATTCTGATTCCGTTTATCGAGGTTCGAATCCTCGCGGGGCATCCATTTTCTCAGAAACAGACGTCAAAAAAAGCGCTTACGCTGACCGCGTTGGGGCTGGCCGCAATCCGCGTTAAAAGGGCTTGGTCAAATCGGCGTTATCGGGCGGTTGGGCGTTGCGGCGTGGCCTGACTTCGCGCAGTGTCCGATCCATGATCAAGGCCGGTCTTCACCACCTCACCCGTTATACTTATGCCAAGCCGGTCCGTCTGGGGCCGCAAGTGATCCGGTTGCGGCCGGCGCCGCACAGCCGGACGGCAGTGCCAAATTATGCGCTGAAAATCAGCCCGGCCAATCATTTCATCAATTGGCAGCAGGATCCGTTCGGGAACTGGCAGGCGCGGATCGTATTTCCCGATCCGATCGATCACTTTGCGATCGAGGTTGACCTGCTGGCCGAACTGGCGGTGATCAATCCATTCGATTTCTTTGTTGAAGAGTACGCTGAAACATTCCCTTTCGCGTATGATGCGCGGCTGACTGTCGATCTGGCGGCCTGTTTCGAAGTGGAGCCGCAAGGGCCGCGGTTTGCTGCGCTGCTGGCGCCGTTTGAGCGATATCAAGGGCGCACGACCGATTTTCTGGTAGCGATCAACCAGGCGGTAAATGCGGCGGTCGGCTATGTCATCCGGCTGGAAGCCGGGGTGCAGGAACCCGAAGAAACACTGGAAATCGGCAGCGGATCGTGTCGTGATTCGGCATGGTTGCTGGTGCAGTTGTTGCGTCATCTGGGTTTTGCGGCGCGGTTCGTGTCGGGCTATTCGATCCAGCTGACGCCTGATGTGGCTGCCGTCGAAGGTCCGCGCGGAGTGGCGCGCGATGTTTGCGACCTGCATGCCTGGACCGAAGTCTATTTGCCGGGCGCGGGTTGGCTGGGCTTGGATGCGACCTGGGGATTGTTTGCGGGCGAGGGGCATATTCCGCTTTGCGCAACGCCGCATTACCGGTCGGCCGCGCCGATCGAAGGCGTGGTGATGGAACAAGTTCACGCCGATTTTGCCTTTGAGATGACCGTGTCGCGGATTGCCGAGGCGGTTCGCATCACCAAGCCATTCACCGACACCCGCTGGGCAGACCTGATGGCGCTGGGGGATGCCGTTGACGATGACCTTGCGGCGCAGGATGTGCGGCTGACGATCGGGGGTGAGCCAACGTTTGTGCGCGATGGGGATTTCGAAGCAGGCGAATGGAATGCCGATGCGGTCGGCCCGACCAAGGCGGTGTTTGCCGATCGCCTGATCCGACTGTTGCGCGACCGGTTCGCACCGGGATCGCTGCTGCACCACGGGCAGGGCAAATGGTACCCGGGGGAAAGCCTGCCACGTTGGGGCTATTCGCTCTATTGGCGCAAGGATGGCGTGCCGGTGTGGAACGATGCCCGTCTGATCGCGCGCAGCACTTTGCCCGAGGTCGCATTGCAACAGCAGATTGGCGTTGCCGAAGCCGAACGATTTTTGAAAGAAACCGCACTGACACTTGGCGTCGAAGGTGAATTTGCCCAGCCGGTCTATGAAGACGCGGTGGAATGGATCGTGCGAGAGGCCCAATTGCCCGACAATACTGCACCGACCGACCCCAAAATCGAAGATGCCGAAGAACGCGAGCGGATGATGCGGACGTTTCAGCGCGGGCTAACGTGTCCGGTGGGCTATGTCTTGCCGATCCAGGCCTGGTGGCAGGCCGCCGCGCGGCACCCTGCGCGCAAATGGCGGTCCGAACGTTGGAAAGTGCGGCGCGGCGTGCTGTTTGCCATGCCGGGCGATGCAGCGCTCGGTTATCGCCTGCCGCTGGGCTCGCTGCCCTATGTGGCGCCGGCGCATTATCCGTTCATCCACCCGCGCGACACGGCCGAACCGCGCGAGCCTTTGCCCGATGTTCGTGCGCAAGTGATCGAACGCGCGCAACAGTCGCGCGAAGCGGTCGAGCCGGTGCAGCGTTCGGTCGCGGTTGATGGCCCTGCCGCGAGCAGCACGGGCTATGTTGAACAGACCATGATCGAGGGCGCTGTGCGCACCGCAATCACGGTCGAACCGCGCGGCGATCACTTGTGCGTATTCATCCCGCCCGTTGAAACGCTGGAGGATTACCTCGATCTGGTTGCCAGTGTTGAGGCCGTGGCCGAACAGACCGGATTGCCGGTGCGCATCGAGGGCTACGCCCCACCGCCCGATCCGCGCCTGACAGTCCTGAAAATCACACCTGATCCGGGCGTGATCGAGGTGAATATCCAGCCGGCTGCAAGCTGGCGCGAAACGGTTGCGATCACCGAAAATTTGTATGAATGCGCCGCCCAAGTCGGGCTGACCGCTGACAAATTCATGATCGACGGGCGCGCCACAGGCACCGGTGGGGGCAACCATATCGTGCTGGGCGGGCCGAGCCTGCTCGATTCGCCGTTTATCCGGCGGCCCGATCTGCTCAAATCGTTCGTGATCTATTGGCAACGGCATCCTTCGCTCAGTTACTTGTTTTCCGGGCTGTTCATCGGGCCGACCTGTCAGGCTCCACGGATCGACGAAGCGCGGCACGATGGGCTCTACGAGCTGGAAATCGCGCTGGCCCAAGTGCCGCATCCGTCAGCCGGGCAACCTCCGGCCTGGGTGGTCGATCGGCTGTTCCGCAATCTGCTGGTCGATGTCACGGGCAACACCCACCGCACCGAGATTTGCATCGACAAGCTGTTTTCGCCCGATGGACCGACCGGGCGACTGGGTCTGGTTGAATTTCGCGGGTTTGAGATGCCGCCTGAGCCGCGCATGTCGCTGGCCGCGCAACTCTTGCTGCGCGCGCTGACCGCGTGGTTTTGGCGCGAACCGAT
>CAIPWG010000614.1 GCA_903868655.1 uncultured Sphingomonadales bacterium | reverse complement strand
GGCGATTTCACCCAAGCGCTGTGGCACCTGGCCGCCGGGCGGTTACTGTTCGCAGACCGGCTGGGGCTGGGCTGACCAATCCCCGCGCCAAACCCATCCCCCTGATGGGCCAAGGCGTGATTGGCGGATGGGTTAGAGCGGATTGTCCAGCTTGATCACGGCTTCGCTGCTCTTGCGCTGGCTGGTGTGCAGCTGGCGTGGTTGGGCAAAGCTTGCCAGCACTGCCGGGTCGCGGGAATAGATGTCGGCAAAGCTGCGCATCAATCCGTTCACATCGCGCGCTACCGTGAAATAGGTGATGTACACCGGGAACGGCTTGGCCATCGGCACCTTGGTATATTTGCCCGACAGGTTGTACCCGATCGCGGTTTCAGGCGGCAGATCAGCGCCAAGAATGGCCATTGTCATTGCCAGTTCGGTGGCGTGTTCGGCGCGCACGCAGCCGTGGCTGAGCGCACGTGCGGGCAACGCGAACAGGCTGCGGTTGGGCGTATCGTGAATATAGATCGCATGTTCATTGGGCATGTCGAGTTTGACCCGGCCCAGCGAATTGGTGTTTCCGGGCTGCTGCACAACGGTGATCGTGCCATCGGCGGCCTGGGTGGCGACATAGCCTTCGCGCTTGGCCTTGGCCGGGTTGCCGATCAGGCTTTTGCCCAGGCCTTCGTCCACCACGATCGATTGCGGCACAGTCCAGGTCGGGTTGAACACCACGTTTTTGACCTGTTCGGCCAGTTGCGGGGTTGCGGTCTTGCCCGGGCGACCGACGATCGCGCGATAGGTATGGATGATCTTGTTGTTAACCGTCAGACGCAACATCTGTTCGGGCAAATTGATCATCAGGTATTGCAGCCCCAGATCGCGGCCAAGCCAGCGCCAGCGATCCATATTGGCGCGGATCATGGCGATCTGCTTGGGGTCCTTGGCTTTGGCCAAGGCCTCTTTCAGCAGCGCGTAATCGGGGTGGGTTGGTGTCAACGAGGCCAGCACGCCAGGCACATCGTGCAATTCGGTTGCCTGAGACAGCAATTGCGCGTTGGGGTGCAAATCCTGATCGGGATCGACGGCAAACCATTGTTCGCGCGCAGCGATCGGCGTGCGGCCATCACGCAGATCTTCGGCAAGCCATAGGAAAAGATGGCTGGCCAGCGTGTCGAGTTCGGGGCCTTCGCCCTTGGCGATCTGGGCGGTGAGCGCGGCGGGCTGATAATCGCGTGCAAACAACCCATCGGCACCGATGCCCTTGATTGCGGCCAACAAAGCCTGCGCATCATCGAGCGTCCATTGCGCCACAGGCAGCGATTCCGGCTGTTCGACTTCGAACGGAGACGCCACGGGTACAGCCGATGCGGCCGATGCCGGGGTGCCCGCCGGCCGCGGGGCGGCTTTGGGCGCAGCCGGTTTTGTTTGGGTTTTGGTCACGACGGGCTTGGCACGCGCTTGCGTGGTCAAGTCAGTTGGCCCCTGCTGCTGCGGGTTTGCCGTCAGCGAAGCGGGCAAAGCGAGCATGACTGCCAGCGTGGCGGAAATTTTGGACAGGACAACACCCTTGGCCCTGTAGCGTGCGCGCATGTCTGGCGGTTCCCTGCCGGTAAGCGGTGGATCGTGCCCGATTTGAGCAGAACGCAAGGGTCCTGCACGCCGGGCGTACTCGCTCCCTGCCCCAGCGCGCCCGCGCAATCAAGCAGGACCCGCCAAAAGATCCTGATGGCGCGCTTTGCCACCTGTCCGCAATGCCGCTATGCCGGGCCTATGCCGCCCCGCCAGATTTTGATCCCGATGTGTGTGACGGTGTTGGGACTGGCCAGTTTCAGTGTGATGGATGGGGTCATGAAAGCCGCGTCAATCGTGCTGGGTGCGTATGCGGCGCTGTTTTGGCGGAACCTGTTTGGCGTGATGCTGATGGCGCCGATCTGGGTAACCGTGCGGCGGCGCAACGGAGGCGGTTGGCTGCCGCGTGCGGCAGTGCTGCGGCTGCACTTGATGCGGTCCGCGGTGTGCGGGGTGATGGCCGGGCTCAGTTGTGAAGGGT
>CAIPWG010000613.1 GCA_903868655.1 uncultured Sphingomonadales bacterium | reverse complement strand
GGGAGTGTGTCAAACGTGGGGGTCATGCTGAAATTTGGAGGCTGAACGCCCACTTCCGGCTCTTTCACGGGAGTCGCATTATGGTCTGGAAGCTTGAATTGGTTCGATCAGATGATTGCGCGCCAATTGAGCGGATCACTGTCTGCGAGCTTGGTGAGATTGTCGCGCCGGCGGATCTCGACAATGTCGGATTGGATCTCAGGACTTCCCATCGGATTGTATGTGGCCTGCAACGCACGGTTGTCGCGGTTCAGGAGCGGGCTCTTAAGGACAAGGCGGTGCAAATGCGACAAGCGGATCCATCGCTTTCGCTCAAGGACTATCGGCTTCGTTCGGTCCAGACCCTGTTCGGGACTTTGGCCATACGGGTGCCCAGACTCAGAAGGCATGGCTCACGACTCCCGCCACCTTGTCTATTTCGAAATTTGGCCCGATCTGGGACCGAATACCACGAGCTCAGAAGTCGCCTTGGCGCGTTGATGAGTTATCGTGTGGCCGAGCGCCTTATCGGTGATCTTTTCCCGTTCGCTGTAGGGCGCGCCTCGAGCACAACCCGGCGGCAGCTCTTGCGCAGAGCATCGCGTCTGGCAGCTGATTTTGGCCGATCTGACCCGCCCAATCGTGATGTGGCAACCTCCATCGATCTGGGTATCGATACGACCTTCGTGCGGAGCAACGCCGCTGATGGCCCGCGCCACCATGAGGTATTGATCGGCGTTGGTACAAACGACCGACGCCAGACTTTGAAAGTCGGTACGGTGATTTCGGCGTCAGAAAACCCCCACAAGTTGATCGAGAGAACTCTCCACGAACTCGGGCAAGCCGCCGCCACCCAGATCACAACGTTCACCGATGGCGACAAGATGCTGCGGGGATTTTTGAAAAAGGCTGGCATTGCGGAGGACCCCATTCTCGACTGGCAGCATCTGTCCCGTCGGGTCCAAATCGCCAAGACGACCGCCAAAGGGCTTGGCTGGCTGACCAATGCCGAGCGCCGCGCGCGTCCCCTGATCGCGAAGACCTTGGAACGCCTGCACTGGAAACTCTGGCATGGCGACATCCATGGCGCACGTCAGGCAATGACGCGAGTTTTCAAATTGCTCGAGCCGTTCGATATCGGCCGGACGCGCGCGCAGACGGTGCTCGCGGCCAAGCGGCTGCGCACCGCGATGATCAAGCTCAGAGATTATATCGAGGGGCAAAGCGCCCACTTGGTGAATTACGGCCTGCGCCATCTCCAGAAAAAATCCATCGGCACATCAACCACCGAAGGCCTGGCGAACACGCTGGTCAACCAGCGGATGAACAAACTTCAGCAAATGAGGTGGTCCGCTGTTGGAGCACATGCGGTGGTCACCGTCCGCGCCCATCATTACAATTCGCTTGAAAGCGCGGAATCAGCGCAGCGTGCAGCCGCGTGACCCCCACGTTTGATACACTCCCGATCGGGAACAGCGCGGCCTCTCCCAATCCCAGCATGAGCCGCAGCACAATCAACATGGTCAGGCTTGCCGCCAGGCTGGTCAACACTGTCGCTGTGGCCCACAATGCCACCGAAACCGCCAGCAATCGCCCGGCCGGCCAACGATCAGCGGCCATGCCGATAAACGGTTGCGCCAAG
Organism: uncultured Sphingomonadales bacterium; assembly: GCA_903868655.1. Classification (GTDB taxonomy): domain Bacteria; phylum Pseudomonadota; class Alphaproteobacteria; order Sphingomonadales; family Sphingomonadaceae; genus Novosphingobium. The sequence goes on along the minus strand of CAIPWG010000613.1, from coordinate 2,783 downwards.
CCGTAGGTCCAGAAAAACGCCGAGACCGCGATGCCGAACCGCGTGGCGGACAACCCCATTGCCTGGCTCATCAGTGGTGCTGCGATACCGATCGCCCCGCGATCGACAAAATTCAGCAATACTGCCAGCGCCAACATCGCGATCATCAGCGCAATTGTCGGCTGTCGCGCGGTCATCGGCTTTGACGGCATCATCGCTCCCCGGGCAATCTGGTAATTCGGAAACCGGGAGCCGCCTCAGTGAAGTGTTTTGAGATAGGCGATGAGTTGCCGGCGCTTTTCGGGATCGGCTTGTCCAGCGTAACTCATCCGCGTGCCCGGCACCATGCCGACCGGATTGGCCAGCCACTTGTCGAGCGTCGCATCGTCAAACACCAGCCCCGATTTTTTGAGATCAGGCGAAAAGTCATAGCCGGGCGCTTCGCCTGCGCGCGTGCCGTAAACGCCAAACAGGCTGGGTCCGATCAACGTCTCGCCCTTTTTGACCGAATGGCATGACGCGCAAATGCCGAACGCGGCAGGTGCCCCGCCCTTGACAGCGGGTTTTGCGCCCCCGCAAGCCGCCAGCAATCCCACCAGCGCCAGTGCCAGAATTCCGCGTATTTGCAGCGTATATGTGCCCATGATGATCCCTGACCGGTTGGTCTTTCCTATCGCTTGGGTTTTCGCTTATGGCACCCCGGTCATGTTTGAAAGCCCCCCCCGCACACTCTACGCCGAATGGCGCGCCACGCTCGGTCTGGCGGGGCCGCTGGTGGCGGCGAACCTGTTGCAGATGGCGGTATTTTCGCTCGATGTGGTCTTCGTATCACGGCTTGGGCAGGCCGCGCTGGCCGCATCATCGCTGGCGGTATCGTTGTTCGGTCTGTTGATCTGGAGCTTGACCGGCTTGGTTGGTGCGGCGTCACCGCTGATCGCTGCCGAACTGGGCCGGCGCGCCCATGCCGTGCGCGAAGTACGCCGATCGGTGCGCATGGCAGCCTGGGCCGGGTTTGGCGCAGCGCTTCTGGCAATGGGCATTTGCATGCTGATCGGCCCGATCCTGGAACTGACCGGGCAGGACCCGGCGATCATCGCGCTGGCCGTGCCGTTCATGTACGTGCTGATGTGGGCGGCCATTCCGGCGGTGCTGGGCGCACTGCTGCGCGGCACGGTGGCCACACTGGGCCGCCCGGCGGTGGGCACCGCGATCACGGCTGCGGCGGTGGGCATGAATGCGCTGGGCAATTGGATACTGGTATTCGGGCATCTGGGTCTGCCAGCCCTGGGATTGCGCGGTGCAGCGCTGGCCAGCGTCATCACCAGCACTTTTTCGATGCTGCTTTATGTTCTGGTGATCCTGTCAGACCGGCGTTTGCGGCGGTATCGCCTGTTTGGCCGCTGGTGGCGGTCGGATTGGACACGGCTTGGCGATTTGTTGCGGATCGGTCTGCCGATGACCGCAACCATTTTGGCTGAAGCCGGCTTGTTCAGCGGTGCGGCATTCCTGATGGGGCGGATCGGGCCGTTGCCCCTGGCTGCGCACACTCTGGCGCTGCAATTCGCAGCTCTGACGTTTCAGGTACCGTTCGGCATTGCGCAAGCCGCCACGATCCGCGTCGGCCGTGCTTATGGTGCAGGCGATCGTCATGGCATTGCCGTGGCGGGCAATGTCGCGTTCCTGACCGGGGTCGGTTTCATGTCACTGGCCGCAGCCCTGCTGCTGTTCGCCCCACGTATAATTATCGTGCTTTATCTCGATCCGGCATTGCCCGGCAATGCCGCGCTGGTTGCGCTGACCGTGCAATACATGGCCGTAGCCGCGGCGTTTCAACTGTTCGATGGGGCGCAGACGGTGGGGGCAGGGTTGCTGCGCGGGATTCAGGACACCCGCATGCCAATGGCGATCGCCTTGTTCGGCTTCTGGGTGCCGGGCCTGGGCACCGCGATCTATCTCGGCCTGTTTACACCGCTGGGCGGTCTGGGGGTATGGCTAGGACTGCTGTTCGGGCTGATCGTGGTGGCTGCCTTGCTGATGTGGCGCTGGTATAGCCGCGAAAGTCTGGGGCTGCTGCCCACCAATCGATCGATTGCTGCATAATCTCTTGGCCCACCCTCTTGACGGTCAGCCGACGCTTACCCATATCCGCCTCGCTGGCACTCCCCTTGTGTGAGTGCCAGAATATTTCGCAACATCGATCCGGCTGATTCCGGCCGATCGTCGAAATGAGAGGCAAGCAACCCATGTCATTCCGTCCGCTGCACGATCGCGTGCTGGTGCGCCGCGTCGAAGCCGAGGAAAAAACCGCCGGCGGGATCATCATCCCCGACAGCGCCAAGGAAAAGCCCGCTGAAGGCGAAGTTGTCGCCATCGGTACAGGCGCCCGCGCTGAAAACGGCACGATCACGCCGCTTGATGTCAAGGTTGGCGATCGCGTGCTGTTTGGCAAGTGGTCGGGCACCGAAGTCAAGGTTTCGGGCGAAGACCTGCTGATCATGAAGGAATCGGACATCCTCGGCATCGTTGGCTGAGCGTCCTGAACTTCCCACTCGATTTCAAAGGAATTAGATAATGGCTGCCAAGGAAGTCCGCTTTTCGCGCGATGCGCGCGAACGCATTCTCAAGGGTGTAGATATCCTCGCCGACGCGGTGAAGGTGACACTCGGGCCCAAGGGCCGCAACGTCGTGATCGACAAGAGCTTTGGCGCACCGCGCATCACCAAGGACGGTGTGACGGTTGCCAAGGAAATCGAACTGAAGGACAAGTTCGAAAACCTCGGCGCGCAGCTGCTGCGCGAAGTGGC
>CAIPWG010000612.1 GCA_903868655.1 uncultured Sphingomonadales bacterium | reverse complement strand
GACACGATTCGCACCACGCCTGCGCTATGCGATGGCGCGTGCGCGCGGTGGGGCAGGGCTGATGGCGCTGGTTGGGCTGGTGATCATGGGCGGCACCGGCGTCTGTCTCTATCACCAGATGAACGGACTGAATGTCTATGAAACCGCGCTCGATGCCGATCGTCACCGCGCCGAGTTTGAAAAGCAGTATCTCGCGCTGGAAAACGCGCCTGATCCGTCAGTCAGTGCCATCCGTCTTACCATTGATCTCTACCCCAAAGAGCACCGGTTGGTGGCAACGGGTCACTATGCGTTGATCAACCGGACCGCAGGACCGCTGCGTGACGTCCATCTGGTTATGCCCGAACATGGCCGCGACATCCTGATGCTCCAGATCGATGGCGCAAAGTTGCTGGCCGACGATGATGTGCACCAGTTGCGGACTTATCGCTTCGATCATCCGCTTGCGCCTGGCGCGGCAACCACCATGGCCTTTACCGTGCGCCGCTGGCAACGCGGGATCAGCGCCACAGGTGATGACACACGGTTGGTCGCCAATGGCACGTTCCTGACCAATTCCGAGATTGCCCCGACGCTTGGCGTCAATCGCAGCATGATGCTGGCCGACCCGGTCAAGCGGCGTAAATACGGCCTGCCCAGCGAATTGCGCATGGCGAGGCTTGAAGATCAGGCCGCCTTGTCGCGCAATTATCTGTCCAACGCCGCCTGGGTATCGAGCGATATCACGCTGGCGACCGATGCCGATCAGACACCTGTCGCGCCGGGCCATTTGGTCAGCGATGCCACCCGTGATGGACGGCGCACAGCGCGGTTTGTGTCCACAGCGCCGATTTTGGATTTCTGGTCGATCCAGTCAGCGCGTTATGCCTTGAAACAACAGACCAGCGATGGCGTGCAGCTGTCCGTCTATTACGATCCGGCGCACCCGTACAATGTCGATCGGATGCTGGCCGCGTTTGACAATGCCCTGCATTATTACCGCGCCAATTTCGGGCCTTATCAATTTGATTATGCGCGGATCATCGAATTTCCTGCCTATCAGTCCTATGCCCAGTCGTTTGCCGGCACGATGCCCTATTCCGAAGACATCGGATTTCTGGGCGATTTTCGCAAAGCCGACAGCATCGATTACGCGACGTATGTCGCATCGCACGAATTGGCGCACCAATATTGGGCACATCAGCTGGTGTCTGCCGATCGACAGGGCGGCACGCTGATGGTTGAAACCCTGGCGCAATATTCGGCGCTGATGGTGATGAAACACCGTTATGGGGAGGACAAGATCCGCCGGTTTTTGCAATATGAACTGGATTCCTATCTGCGGTCACGCGGCAGCGAACGGCTGGATGAACAGCCGTTGGAGCGGGTCGAAAATCAGGGTTATATCCATTATCGCAAGGGCTCACTCGCGCTCTATCTGTTGCAAGACCGGTTGGGTGAAGGCCGGGTGAATGCGATGCTGCGCACAATTCTGGCGAAATACCGTTTCAAGGGCGCGCCCTTTGCCAGCAGCACCGATCTGGTCGATGGTTTCCACAGCCTTGCGCGCAATGCCGAAGAACAGCAATTGGTCAGCGACACGCTGGAACGCATCACGATCTATGATCTGAAAGCGCAGCAGGCGCACGTTCGTCGCTTGCCCAATGGCCTGTGGCAGACCGTGCTGACCGTACATGCAGACAAGGCCTATGCCGATGGCAAAGGCCGCGAGACCCCGGCAAGCCTGCACCAAAACGTGGATATCGGCCTGTTCAGCGCGCGCCCGGGCAAAGCCGAATTCGGGGCCGCGAATGTGCTGTTGCGCAACCGTTATGTGCTGACGGGCGGGGCGCAGACCTTGACCCTGACAACCCAGACCAAGCCCGCGTTTGCTGGCATCGATCCATACAATATGTTCGTTGATCGTAACAGCAACGACAACGTCATCGCGGTCGATGCTGAATAATGGTCATAAGATCGACCGCTGAAGTGCTTTAACCCGTGCGATCACGGGTACGAAGGGAAACACGAACTGGTCGCGGATCGAGAGG
>CAIPWG010000611.1 GCA_903868655.1 uncultured Sphingomonadales bacterium | reverse complement strand
GGTCGTCGTCGCATAGGTGAATGCACCGCGCGAGACAGGCTTTTGAATATGAAACCTCGTCTCATCCGTGCTGCAAAATGCCTGTAGTGTGCTTGCGTCCATGGTGTCCCTCTTCGTGGTTGATTGGTTGTCTACTTTGCGCTCAATTGCCTTCGCCTTTTTTCGGTAAAACCTTCCAGGCTCCGCGGCGCTCGGCACCCTCGCCCACACGCCCGGCCTCGCACTTTCCGATCTCTTGCGCCCGGCATGCCGCCCAGACGATCGCAGCCTTGTTGTCCGGAACGTCGAAGTTGATCTTCAAAACCTTGGCAATCTCCGCCGCAGTGTAGAACCTGCCGGGCCTGCGCTTCAGGACTTCGATCACCTGCGCGGGCTTGATGTCGAGACCGGTCATATCCCCGCCGCCCGTTCTATGGCCTGTTCGCGCGCCCTGTCCCAGACCCGGTTCTGCCGCCGCCCGATCTCGAGCCGTGCCTCCGCCGATACGTCCCGCTGCGCCAGCCGGTGCAATCGCCCAGCGAGCCTCCGTAGCGGGCGGTCCACCAGTTGCCAGTGCCCGTCGCAGATCCAGCGCACAACGCCGTCAGCGGCCGCCGTTTGGCCACAGTGTGGCACCTCGCAAGTCAGCCTCATGTCCCTTGCACCGCCAGCCGCAGCCCCGGCGCCATCCCCATGCCCTTGAACGGCACCCGGATCAGCCCCGGAGCCTTGCGCCGGATAGCCGTCCTGATGCCCTCAATCGAGATATGCTTGCCGTCTTTGGCCAGAATCGCCTTGACCTCGCGCAAGGACCAGCCCTGCGCGTAGAGTTCGATGCTTTCCGTCTCGAATGGTGTTCGGTGGCCTGCCATTTTGAAATCCCTTTGCGTCAGATGCGAATTTATCATGAGTCGTAACGCGGCGAAAACCGCCCGGAATCCAAGTCAAAGGTCATTGGCATCGTTGCCTTTTTCCCGGTTTCCTCGAATTTTACCTTGAGGATGTGCACGTTGCTTTCCTCACCGTCGCCCTTTGGACGCTCGATCACCAGGCCGTGGTCGCATTTGTTGTACCATGCTGCGGAGTTTTCGATGTCGTACAGGCTCGGAATTCGATGCTTCCCGTCCTTGCCGACCTCCTTGGTCGGGTGAGCAACCACAATCACGGCCACCCCGTACAGCCGGGCGAAACGCTTCAGTTGCCGGATGCCCCGCGCGACATAATCGGACATGCTTTCGTTGCGCTCTTTGGCATGCTCGATTTCATTCCAAGGGTCGATCACGAGGATGCGGATTCCATCTCTCAGAACCGCATCAGTCGCCCGCTCGATAATCCATTCCAGATCGAAGGGTTCATCGGTCGCCCCTCCGCCCGTCGGGTCGGTGTCGATGAATATAAAATTACGCTCCGCCCATGCATCGGCTTTGGCGATTTCCCCGGTCTCGAGCGGTTCCGGCTTGCGGCCCAGATACAGCCGGCGAAAGCGGTCGCGCAGGATCGGCACCGTCGGCATTTCCGGCGAGCAGATCGCCGCGCGCCAGCCGTGCGTGGACGCCATGTTGGCCAGCAAGTTCAGTACGAAAACGGACTTTCCACCGCCCG
>CAIPWG010000610.1 GCA_903868655.1 uncultured Sphingomonadales bacterium | reverse complement strand
TTTTCAGCCACGAATAAGGGGGCATAAGGCTGTGCTCCCCATCGCGCCCGGACACAACGTATGACATTGCGCGCGGACCAGATGCGCGACCGACGTCAGGTGTTTGCCGCGCCCGGCGGATCACACGATCGCGCCGTGCGCATTGTGTCGGTGGTACTGCCCGGCATGATTGGCGTGCTGTTGGCGATCATGGTGTTTGCACCGTTGAGCCCGCGTGGAGAAATCAGCTTTCTGCTCGACCGCACCAAAGTTGCGATGGTCGATGACCGGATGCGCGCGCTGGATGCAATGTACCGGGGCGAGGATGATCGCGGACGCGCATTTTCGGTTACTGCAGGCAGCGCAGTCCAGCGTTCGGCCAGCCACGAGGTGGTCGAAATGAAGGATGTGACGGCGCGGATGCTGCTCGACGATGGTCCGGCGGTTCTGGTTGCCGAAAATGGCACTTATGATTTCGGGCGACAGGATGTGGTTGTTCCCGGACCGGTCAACATGCAAACCGCCGACGGCTATCGTATGGTCACGCAAGGGGCGTCGATCGATCTCGATCATCGCCGGCTGGTGAGCCACGGTGGGGTCGAAGGCCGCATCCCCACCGGTACTTTCCGTGCCGATCACCTGGTTGCCGATCTGGATACCCGCAATATCCGGCTTGATGGACACGCGCATTTGCGCATGGTGCCAGGCAAGTTGCTGTTGCCGGGGCAGGCGATGAAGTCGACCGGCCCCACCGCTCCGTCTCTTTCCATGCAGGGTAGCAAGCCGTGACCATCGATCCCACCGTGCCCCATTCACGTCGCGCCTTGCGCAGCTTTGCCATTGGCTTTGCCGTGTCGGCGGCGGTGATTGCCGGGGCCGGACACCTTTCCGCTGCGCCGCAAGCGTCACACAACAGCAACGCCCCGGTGGATTTTTCCGCCGACCACATGGAACTGCAGGACAAGCAGAAGCGCGTGGTGCTGACCGGCAATGTCGATGTGGTGCAGGCCGAATTGCGGCTGACCGCCGATCGCACCTTGATGGCCTATACCGATGCCGACAAATTGACGCTGCAACGCGTCGATGCCACCGGCCACGTTACGGTTTTGCGGAACGATGAAACCGCGCGCGGCGATGATGCGGTGTACGATTTGAACCGCAAGTTGATCACGATGGTCGGCCATGTCGTGCTGCGCCGCGCCAATGGCGATACCTTGAATGGCGGCCGTCTGGTGATCGATCTCAACACCGGCATTTCCAGCATCGATGGCCATAGCGCAGGCGCCGCAGCGATGCCCGGTCAGCCCGGCGGTAACACGGGTCGGGTCAGCGGCACGTTCAACGTTCCGAAAAAGGATGCCGCCAAGCCCTGATCATTCCTCGGTTCGGATCAGGACAGCCTCACCGATCAGCAGGAACAGCAGAAACGGCGACCACGCCGCCAAAAACGGCGTGTAGGCCCCGAAATTGCCCATCGCCAACGCGGCATTGTCGACCACGAAATAGGCGAAGCCCAGCGCCATCCCGATCACAATGCGCACGAACATCTTGCCCGAACGCGCCAGCCCAAACCCCGCCACTGCACCCAGCAGGGGCATCAGCAGGGCTGACAACGGGCCCGACAGTTTGTGCCACCATTTGCCGTCAAGCTCGCTCGTGCGGAACCCGGCGGCATGGATTTCATTGATCGAGCTGGTTAGCTGCCACAGCGACTCGGCATCGGCATTGGTCTTGCGCACGATCACCTGGGCGGGATCGACCTGTGTGCCATAGACGCGCGGCCCGGCCAGCGGGGTGCGGTTGGTGCTTTGCACGTCAAAGCTGGTTGGTTGGGCAAAGCGCCAGCCGGGATGAGCAAAATCGGCCTCCGGCGCATGGATTATTTCGGTGACCATGCCGTTGGGGTCGCGCCGGTACCAGCTGACATCGTGCATGTGCATCTGCGCGCCGCGACCGGTAACTGTGCGCGCATACAGGATATTGGGCCCATCCTGCATCCACACATGGGTCTTCACATCGGTGTCGGCGGGCACGGAGCCGTATTCGACATCCTGCCACGCCTTCAGCGCGGCCGTCGCGCGCACCGTAATGCGCTCGTTAAAGGCAAAGGTTGCCATGCTGGTGACAGCGGCCACCAGAAACAGCGGCGCCAGGATCTGGTGTGCCGACATCCCGGCTGCCTTCATCGAAATCACTTCGCTGTTCGTATTGAGCGTGGCGAGCGTGAAAATGGTCGCCAACAGCACCGAATAGGGCAAAAACCGGCTGATCAATTGGGGCAGGCGCAAGGCGACAAACCGTAGCAGTTCCATCTGCCCGTTGCCTTTGACCGCCAGAATGTGGCCGCTTTCACTCAACAGGTTGAGCATTTGCAACACGAGCACGAGCATGAACAGCACGGCCACGATCCGCACCGCAAACATCTTGGCCATATAGACCGTCATTGTGCGTGACGGAAAGAAATCAAGCAGCATGGGGTGCCCCGTCGCTGTCTGTGCCGTCGGCGTCGAGCAGGGGTTGTGCAACCGGGGTGCGCGGCTTGCGCAAGCCACCGAATAGCCCGCCGATGGCTCTGCCGACCCGCGAAAACGCGGTTTCCAATCCGCCGATCGGTTGGCCGCCGGGAACGTAGGCCAGCGTCCAATACATCCACACGATCAACGCCGCGAACAGGGCAAATGGACCCCACAACGCGAGCGTCGGATCAACCCGGCCCAGGCTCGCCACATCCTGCCCGTATTCGTTCACTTTGTGATAGGCGACAACCATGATGATCGACACGAAGACGCCAAGCGCAGACGTCGACCGCTTGGGCGGAACGGCCAGCGCGACAGCAAGCATTGGCAACAGGAACATCATCGCCACTTCGACCAGCCGGTAATTGAGATTGGCGATGCTTTGTGCGCGCATTTCGCGCGACGCGGTGTGGCTCCAGCCGATGCGCAGCAATTCGGGCAGGAAATATTCGCGATCTTTGTCACCACGCCTGCGGAACTGTTCGATTTTGGGCAGATCGATCGGCAGATCATGGCTGGCAAAAGTCAGCACGCGCGGATTGTGGATCGTGGGCGATTGTTGGACAATCTGCCCCTCGGTCAGTCGCAGGATAACCGTATCGGGATTTTCACGGTTGGCAAAAAACTGACCTTCGCGCGCAGAAATCACCAGCACTTCGCCATTGCCGGCGACGATCCGGGCAAAGATGCCTTCCAGTTGGCGGCCATCGTCCCGGCTGGATTCGACGCGAAGCGCCGTGCGGTCCTGCAAGGCGTTGAATTCACCCACCTTGATCGAAGCGCCAAGCGCGCCCGAACGCAATTCGAACTGCAATTCTTCATAATAATAACGCGATAACGGCTGAACATAGCTGACGATCAGCAGGTTCAACCCCGCCAGCACGATTGCAAACAGGAACGGCACCCGCAGCAGCCGCGTATAGCTGAGCCCCAGCGCGCGCATCACATCGAGTTCGGAACTGGTCGCCAGCCGGCGAAACGCAAACAGGATGCCGAGCATCAGCCCGAGCGGAATCGCCAGGCTGGCATATTCGGGCAACATGTTGGCCAGCATCTTGAACACTACCGTCACCGGGCCGCCTTGCGTTGCGACAAAGTCAAACAACGTCAGCATCTTGTCGAGCACGAGCAGCGAGGCCGCGATAACAAACACCGAAAGCATCGGCACCAGCACCAGCCGGGCAATGTAGCGATCGATGGCGGTGATAAATTTCACGAAGCGGGCCAGTGCTGTTCCGGTGTTGCAGGCCGCACGGGATGGGCCATCAACAACGGGTGTTGGCCCACCGACCTAGCCGGGTTCATGCGGCGAAGAAAGCCCAAAAGGCGCAAGAGCGTGCGTGCCAGCGTGCGCAGAATTCAGGCTTTTTCAAGCGTGCAGCGCAGCGGATGGTTGTTTTCAGCCGCGCAATCCATCACCTGGTTCACTTTCGTTTCGGCGATTTCATATGGAAAGATGCCGCAAACGCCTACCCCGCGCTGGTGCACATGCAGCATCACCCGTGTCGCCTGTTCCATGTCCATCTGAAAAAACCGTTTGAGCACCATCACCACGAATTCCATCGGGGTGTAATCGTCATTCAGCATCAGAACTTTGAACATGCTGGGCTTTTTGGGCTTTGCCCGGGTTTTTGTCGCAACCCCGATCTGGCTGCCGCCGCCCGACCCATTGCCCTCGTCAGGCGCATCGTCGTCGGGTTGCATCGTCGCCGGGCACAGCTGTTTGACGAGGGACAAGGGCCCGGTTTGGTGCGGGAAAGAGGTCTGGGCTGATAACATGGCGATACCGAATATCGCATCGCACTGCCGCACGTTCAAGGGGCAGAACGGGCTTGTTGCGCAAGGTTTGGATTGCACTCGACAAATAGCCTGGCGAGCCGGACAGGAAAATCCCCATCCGGCCCGCCAACTGTCAATCGACACACCCGTTTCAGGCGGCGTGCTTGATCTTTTCAACTGCCAGGCTGACGCGGGTCGAAATCGGTTGAAACGCTTCGTTGGCGAGTTTCAGCACGGCTTCGCTGTTTTTCGAACC
>CAIPWG010000609.1 GCA_903868655.1 uncultured Sphingomonadales bacterium | reverse complement strand
CGTGCAAACGCTTCGCGCGCGGCTTCGCTACGCAGCGCACGCCAGCGGCCATTGCTCCAGCCTTCGATTCGCAACGCCAGCGTATCGGGCTCGGCAAAGCCCATTTGCGCGAGGTCGAGCGCGAGCGGGCGTTCAGTAACCGCCACGGCACCGCTCGGCGCCCAGGCCGCAATCAGCGCATCGAACCGTCTGCCGACCAGATCGGAAATCGCGGTCAATTCCTCGACCAGTGCGCCACCATCGCGCAACCCTTCAAGCCGGGCCACGTTATCGAGCGCTGCAGGATCGTGGGGCAAGCTGTGCGTCTGCTGGTCCGCCACCATTTGTAACCGGTGTTCGAGCGTGCGCAGCCGATCGTAACTTTGGCCCAAATCACGCGCATCGCCGCGGCTGATGATGCTCGCTTCGGCCAGCGCTTCGAGCGTGGCGCGTGTGCCGCGCAACCGCAGTGCGGGGTTGCGGCCGCCATGAATCAACTGGTGAGTCTGGGCAAAGAATTCGACTTCGCGAATGCCACCGCGTCCGCGTTTCAGATCATAGCCCGCGCCGACTTGCTGGCCACCGGCATAATGGTCGCGGATGCGGGTGGTCAGCCGGCCGATTTCGGCAATCGCCCCAAAATCGAGACTGCGGCGCCAAACGAATGGCCGGATTGTATCGAGAAAGCCTTGCCCGCGCGCGATGTCGCCGCTGGCAGCGCGCGCGCGGATAAAGGCGGCGCGTTCCCATGCCAGCGCGCTCGATTCGTAATGGGTGATCGCCGCATCAAACGATAGCGCCAGCGGGGTCACTTCGGATTGCGGACGCAGGCGGAGATCGATGCGGAACACATAGCCTTCGGCCGTGATCGTCGACAGGATTTCGACAACCCGGCGCGCGACCATTTGTGCCGCCTCTGCCGGATCGTCGCGTTCACGCCGGGGCAGGGCTTCGGGATCAAACAGCAGGATCGGGTCGATATCGGACGAATAGTTGAGCTCGCCCGCACCTTGCTTGCCCAGCGCGATCCCGGAAAATCCGGTGCTTGGCGCATCGGGCACGCGGCGCCGGATCGCGGCGCCAATTGCCAGATCGAGCGCGCGATCGGCAAAGGCGGACAATGTGCCGACAACCCGATCCAGATCCCAGGCCCCGGCGAGATCGGCGATGGCGACGACCAGGCTCAGCCCAAGCCGTTCGCGGCGCAACGCCACCGCAATATCGTCGCTGGGTGCGCCCGCTGCCCGTGCCAGCGCATCCTCGATCCGCCCCGCGCCAAGCAATTCGGCCAGATCGGGCCGCCGATCGAGCGCGCGCGCCAAAAATGGCGCATGGGTGCGGGCGCGCCACAGGGCATTGGTCCAGTCGGTCATAGCCCATCCCTGCGCCTGCCGCCGATCATGATCAAGGGGGCGATGAACTGGCGCGCGCCGGCAAAACCGCCTAACCCCCAACACGAACCCCAGATGACGAAAGACCACACCATGACCGCCCCCGGCACCGCTTTGATGCCCCCCGAATGGTACCCGCAAGATGTGCTATGGATCGGCTTTCCGCATCTGGCCGAAGAATGGTCGGGCGTAATTGATCGCGCGCAGGAACAGATTGCCGCTTTCGCCAACGCCGTAGCCGAAACCGGGCAGGAGGTGCGGCTGATCGTGCGCGATGCCGCCAATGCGGCGCGGGCAGCCTCGCTCGTCAGCAGCAAGGTCGTGTTGGAACAGCGTGTCTATGGCGATGTGTGGCTGCGCGATACCGGGCCGCTGGTGGTGCGCGATCACGCCGGCGCGCGCGCCGCGCGGCTGTTCGGCTTCAACGGCTGGGGCGAGAAGTATCTGATGCCCGGCGATCAGGAGATCGGCGCCGATCTGGCCGCAAGCGCGCATCTGCCCGCCACGCGTGCCGACTGGGTGCTGGAAGGCGGCGCGCTCGATGGCGATGGCACCGGGCTGGTCGCCACCACCGAGCAATGCCTGCTCAACCCCAACCGCAACCCGCACCTGTCGCGCGCCGATCTGGAATTGCGGTTGGCGCGCGATCTGGGTTTTGATCGGGTGCTGTGGCTGGGTGATGGCCTGATCAACGACCATACTGACGGCCACGTCGACAATCTGGCACGGTTTGTCGCCACCAACCGGTTGGCCGTGCCGCGCGCCACCGGCGAGGATGATCCCAATACGGCAATCTATGCTGACGCCGTCGCGCGCGCACGCGCCTTCGGAGTGGAGGTGGTCGAAGTGCCATCGCCCGGCCGCATGGAATGGGACGGTGTGGTCCAGCCCGCCAGCTACATGAACTTCGTGATCACCAGCCATGCGGTGATTGTGCCGATATTCGGATCGCCACACGACGATGAAGGCGTGGCGGCCATTGCGGCATTGTTTCCAGGGCGTGAGACGATTGGCCTCATGGGTGATGCTGTGCTCATCGGCGGCGGTGGCTTCCATTGTTCGAGCCAGCAGTTGCCCCGACTGTAAAGCGGGCAAAGGGTCAGGCAACGTCTGTCCGATGCAAGTTTTTGTTTGGCGCGGCCGTTTGAAAACGCGATCGGTTCGTGCCGCGTTCCTTCGATCAATGCCAATCGACTTGACAGTTTGCAGCGTTCAACAGACTTTGCGGATACATATTCATCGCAAAGAGGCGGCATCATGCCTGGCATCCGACTTGTGATTTTCAGTGGGATTTCTGTACTGGTTGCTGCCGGTGCGATGCAGCCGGGTCATGCTGCGGCAAAATCTGCGCCGACAGGATCCTATCTGGACGAATGCGTCGATGCGTCGGTAACCGATGATACCTTGGCGGCACAATGCCCCGATCAATCCGGCATGAGACAATGGACGTTCATGGACCATCCCGAAGCCTGCCCCGGCGACATCGGCAACGCCAATGGTCGCCTAGTCTGCCGCGATTCTCGGTTTCGTCCGCAAAACCAGGGCTCCAGAAATAGCCGGGATAAAACGAATAATGCACAAGACCGTGTGCATCTGCACCAGTACCCGGGCCTATCATGATTGTGGCGTACGGCAGAGCGCAAGTGCCGACATCGTGCGAGTCCGCTTAATCCGACTTGCCGGAGGCCTGGTCCGAACGGGCAGAACTGAAACAAAAGGCGGATATTTACG
>CAIPWG010000608.1 GCA_903868655.1 uncultured Sphingomonadales bacterium | reverse complement strand
TCTGGCTACGCCCAGGACTTAGTAAAAATCGCGTTTGCCGATATTGCCTTTGGGCACTACCCAGCGACCTGTGCCGCGCGACGTTACCAAAAGCACTTCGATGGATAGGGATGGGCCGTCACCAATGGTTCGGTACGGCAAGGCAGAGACCTGTTTGACGTCTAAATGCTCCGAATAAAAAACTGTTGGCCGCTAAAGAAGGTTGTCTTTCCAAGAGTCAAGCACCCGACTGGCGGTTTATGCGCCAGTCGGGTGCTGTGGTCTGAAAAGGGTGGTTTAGGCGTTAGCGTGGCAGGTCGGATACACCCATCAGGGCCTCGTCGACCGCGCGCGCGCACTGGCGGCCTTCGCGGATCGCCCAGACCACCAGGCTTTGCCCCCGGCGCATGTCGCCACAGGCAAATACCGTATCGACGCTCGTGCGATAATCGCCCGTGGTCGCTTTCACATTGCCGCGCGCGTCGAGATCGACCCCGGCCTGTTCGAGCAAGCCCTGTTTGCGCGGGCCGGTAAAACCCATCGCAAGCAGGATCAGATCGGCTTTCAGCGTGAAATCACCGTTGGGCACTTCCTGCATTTTGCCATCGATCCATTCCACGCGCGCGCATTCCAGCCCGGTCACATCGTTTTCGCCGGTCACGCGCTTGGTCAGCACGGCAAATTCGCGCTCCACGCCTTCTTCATGGCTTGATGACGTGCGCAGCTTCAACGGCCAGTTGGGCCAGCTCATCGCTTTGTCTTCGTGTAGAGGCGGGCGCGGCATGATTTCCAATTGGGTAACCGACAGGGCCCCCTGACGGTTTGAAGTGCCGACACAGTCCGATCCGGTATCGCCGCCGCCGATCACCACAACATGTTTGCCCGTCGCGGTCAGTGAACCGCGCGGGGCAGCGCGGATTTCATCGTCACCGGCATTGCGCTTGTTCTGCTGGGTCAGGAATTCCATGGCAGAGCGCACGCCGGGCAATTCAAAACCGGGGATCAGCAGCGGGCGCGGATCTTCGGACCCGCCGGCCAGCACGACGATGTCGAAATTTTCGCGCAACGATGCCATCGAGATTG
This sequence comes from uncultured Sphingomonadales bacterium, assembly GCA_903868655.1. GTDB lineage: Bacteria > Pseudomonadota > Alphaproteobacteria > Sphingomonadales > Sphingomonadaceae > Novosphingobium. Next base: position 608 of record CAIPWG010000608.1, on the reverse strand, counting down.
TCACGCCGACTTCGACCGAGGTGCGGAATTCGATGCCTTCAGCCATCATCTGCACCAGGCGGCGATTGATCAGCGCCTTTTCCATCTTGAAGTCGGGGATGCCGTACCGCAGCAATCCGCCCATCCGGTCAGACTTTTCAAACACCGTGACCGAATGTCCTGCGCGGCCCAATTGCTGGGCACAGGCCATGCCAGCCGGGCCCGAGCCGACCACTGCAACCGATTTGCCGGTCTTTTTCGCGGGCACTTGCGGTTCGATCCAGCCTTCGCGCCAGCCCTTGTCAACAATCGCGCATTCGATCGATTTGATCGTGACGGGTTGGTCGACGATGTTCAGCGTGCATGCAGCCTCGCACGGGGCGGGGCAGATACGGCCAGTGAATTCGGGAAAATTGTTGGTCGAATGCAGATTGTCGAGCGCATTGCGCCAATCGGCCTCATAGACCAGATGGTTCCAGTCGGGGATCTGGTTGTTCACCGGACAGCCATTGTGACAATAGGGAATGCCGCAATTCATGCATCGCGAGGCCTGGCCGCGCAGGGTTGATTCATCGTGGGGCACGATGAATTCGCGATAATGCTTCAACCGTTCGGCCGGGGCGTCATAC
>CAIPWG010000607.1 GCA_903868655.1 uncultured Sphingomonadales bacterium | reverse complement strand
GCCATGCGCGGGAAAGCGCCGATATGACATACGTATACCGCAGCCGGAGCAAGGCGACAGACCGCGCAACATAGGTATGATGCCGTTCGAAACCGTCGAACACAGCCGGTTATGGGTGAAGGACATACCGATGCAATTGCAATCCGCACCATGGGCTTTGGCGCTGGCGGCATTTGCCAGCTTTGGCAATCCTGCGTTGCCGGCCGCACAGACCACGGCATCATTTGTGGCGGAAACCCCCGTTGCCCGCGTCGATTACTGGCAGAAACGTGCCTCCGATATCGCCCATGATCTGGCGCAAAGCCCCGACTTGTCGAGCATTCGCGTGGTGTTCATCGGGGATTCGATCACCGATTTCTGGCACCTTGACGCCAATCCGTGGTCTCCCGGCAAGTTTTGCGGCCAATCGGTCTGGAACCAAGGTTTTGGCGCCGGTTTGCCGGCCAACGCTGCACTCAATCTGGGGGTTTCGGGTGATCGGATCGAACATGTGCTGCACCGGCTGCTGCCCGCAGCACAGGGCGGCGAAGGTTGGCTCGATCGGCCCGATCTGCAGCCTGCACGGGTATTCCTGATGCTGGGCATCAACAATTCGTTCGATGCCGAAACCCCGGCCGTCGACAGCATAACTCGCGGCGTTCAGGCAGTGATCGCGCGCATCCATGAACGCAAACCACATACCCAGATCGTACTGCAATCGCTGTTACCCACCGATGACGATGCCAAGAACCGCGCGCTGGTCCTGCCCGCCAACGCCCGGCTGCGTGCCTTTGCAGAAGCAACGCCGGGCGTACGCTATCTTGACCTCTATCCCGCGTTTGTCGACACATCGGGCACACAACGCCGCGACTTGTTCAACGACGGTCTGCACCCCAGCCGCGACGGGTATCGCGTGTGGCATGATCGCCTGACAGCGTTCCTCGGCTCTGCCGCAGCACGATAACGCAATTTGGTCGTCACTTCAGAGACTGCGACAATACCCCGGATTCACTGCAGTAGAGGAGAATAATTGTCGATCTTTGGCGCAAATTAGGTACACGTCCGACTGGTCAGAAAGATTTTGTTGATCATAATTGCGCACAAGAGGTGTGATGATCAAAGTCTTGCCCCGTCAGCGCCATTGCGTCAGTCAGCCTATGCCGATCAGCCTTCTGCCCGGGCTGCTCGCGATCGTCGGCTTGGCGGGCTGCGTCAGCAGCCCGGAATATCACGCTGCGCCGCAAACCCGTGCCACATCGACCTTTGCGCCTCGCCCCGATGAACGACAGTGTCTGGCCAAACTCAGCCAATCGCAGGCCAATTTCACCCCGCTGCCCGACCACTATTTCGGCACCGGATGTTCAACCATAGGCACCGTGCGGCTCGCATGGCTGCGCGGTGACGAAGCCCGCCTGCAATTGGCCAATCTGGGGCCGGTCACCTGCACATTGGCCACCGCCATGGAAGGCTGGGCCCGCTATGGCGTCGATCACGCCGCGCGGTTGACCCTGGGCAGCCCACTCGTGCGGATCGACACCTTCGGCAGCTACAACTGTCGCAATGTAGCCGGATCAGACCATCGCAGCGCCCATGCCACCGCAAACGCAGTGGATATTGCCGCGTTTGTTCTTGCCGATGGCCGCCGCATCACGGTCAAGGGTGACTGGTCAGGCGATAACCCCACCACCCGCCTGTTCCTGCGCCAAATCCGCACCAGCGCATGCCGCCGGTTTGGTGTTGTGCTAAGCCCGGACTACAACGCCGCGCATCAGGACCATTTCCATCTCGAAGTGGGCGCACCGTACCCCGTTTGCCATTAGGCGCCAGCCCCACTCCGATCGGAGGACCTGTCAGGCCGCATCGAGCCCCGTCGCCTCCAGCCGCAAACGAACCGCTTCGGCCGCGTGACGGGCACCGAGTTTGCCCATCATCTTCATGCGGTGGATTTCGACAGTACGCGGGCTGATTTCCAGATCGCGCGCGATAGCCTTGTTGCTGCACCCTTCGGCCAGCCGGTCGAGCACTTCGCGTTCTCGCAGCGAAAGACGGCTGATCCGTTGTCGCGCATCCGCCGCCCGTGCGCGATGAATGCGATAGACCTCTGCCTCACGCGCGGCATTGGAAATCGCTGTATTGAGCGGGGCGATCTGCTGCGGCACAGCCAGATAATCCAGCGCACCCGCCTTGATCGCCCGCACCGCGCATTCGGTTGCTGGCGCTTCGGAAAGCCCAATTACCGGCAACCACTGCCCGGCGCGCATCATCGCCGAAATCAGATCGGCTATCGCATGTCCGGGCGGGTCGTCATGCGCGAGCACCAGGCCACCCGAAGGAGAATGCGCGAGCAATTCCTCGGTCGTGGCGTAGATCTCGGCATGATGCCCGGCAGCAAAAGCCAAACGGGCGAGTTGGGCTCGGCGCGCTGAGTCGCCATCGAGGATGTGAAGGGTTACACGGTCGATCATGGGGACATGAACCATTGAATGATGGCTTTACGCCAATGGGGTTAGTTTCATTACGAACCCAAACCACCCCCCCGCGGGGCCATGCCGTCGCACAAACCTTAGGGAAATTCGGCTCTGAAACGGAGACGATGGCCCAAAAATTGTATGTCGACACGCATCATGGCGAGTTCGTTCGCCCCTATGCGTCGAAACATCTGTCGCGAAAGTTTGCAGAACCAGTAAATTCACTAACCAATTTGGCTAAGTAAATATACTTATTTGAACGACCGAATTGCGTCAGAATTCGCCCGGCCACTTCACCATCGGGCTATTCCGAACAAGTGGACAGGTCATACGCCGGCAAAGATTGAAACGCGCGCCGCAGTGCATCGCTCCATCCGCGAGAAATCGACCGAAAATAAGCATCATCTGCACCGATCCGTGTCTGGTGCAGTGGGCTGAAGCGGTCGCGTTCGATAACCATCAGATCAAGCGGCAAACCAACCGACAGATTGGCCGCCAGCGTCGAATCGAACGACACCATCAACAGCTTTACCGCATCTTCGAACGACATCGTCCGGTCATAGCCGCGCAGCAGGATCGGGCGCCCATATTTGGTCTCCCCAATCTGGAAAAACGGCGTATCGAAACTCGCCTCGATAAAGTTGCCCTCGG
>CAIPWG010000606.1 GCA_903868655.1 uncultured Sphingomonadales bacterium | reverse complement strand
TCTGACCCAGGTTCGTTCGGTTGAATTTGCCCATGTTTTCCCGAATGCCGAAGATGCCGATGTGTTCGCCGAAGCTGCGGTGAGCGAAGAAGCCAGTGTCGACATTCTCGAACCGGAAGACGAAGGCGATCCGTGGGAAGTGGCGGTGACCATCGAACTGGTACCAACCGCCGAGGCGATCACAGCGCATGAAGAACGGCTCGACGCGCTGGCGCAGAAGCACAATGGTGAATCCGATGGCTGGGGCATTTACGACGAAGAATAATCATCACTGAAAAGGCTGGCGCTGCGTCGATGTTCCTTTTATGTTCCAAAAATGGGACCAGTCAGGGGCAAAGGCGCAGCCAGCAATCACGCAAGCATGCGTTTCGGTTTGGCTGCGCGCATCGCGGACGGTGACTGGCTGGATGCCGCCGCGCTGGTAGACGGCCCGGCATCAAAACTACGCACCCAGGTACAATCAATTGCCGCGCGTACGATCCTGTCGCGCAACACCTCTCCCGATATACCGTTCGATCGTTCGATCAACGCCTATGCCGGTTGCGAACACGGCTGCATATATTGTTATGCGCGGCCAACCCATGCCTACCACGACCTGTCTCCAGGGCTGGATTTTGAGACCCGGCTGTTTGCCAAGCCCGAGGCCGCGCGTCTGTTGCGCCACGAACTGGCTGCCAAAGCCTATACCCCTGCGCCAATCGCGCTCGGCACCAACACCGACCCCTATCAACCGATCGAAGGCCGCTTTCGCCTGACGCGGCAAATCCTTGAGGTCTGCGCCGAAGCGCGCCATCCTGTGACTATCACGACAAAATCCGCGCGTGTGCTCGAAGACCTTGATCTTATTACCGCAATGGCGCGGCACAATCTGGTCGCGGTGGCGATCTCGGTCACTTCGCTCGATGCGCGTTTGTCGGCTACGCTCGAACCGCGCGCCTCAACACCAGAAAACCGGCTGACCGCAATAGCCCGACTGGCGGATGCAGGTGTACATGTGGGGGTGAATGTCTCACCGATCATTCCGGCGATTACCGATGACGCGATCGAGGCGATCCTCGCGCGGGCTGGTGCAGCCGGCGCGCGTTCGGCAAGCTGGATTGCGATCCGCCTGCCACACGAAGTGGCTCCCTTGTTCCGCGAATGGCTGCAATGCCATTTCCCCGATCGAGCTGACAAAGTGATGGCAATTATCCAGTCATTACGCAGTGGTCGCGACAACGATCCAGCGTTTTTCACGCGGATGAAGCCGCAGGGCGTGTGGGCAGACCTGATCCGCACACGTTTCCGCATCGCGCGAACGCGTGCTGGCATTCCGCAAATCCGTGCCGTGCTCGATTGCAGCCAGTTTCAGCCGTCTGCGCGCGATGGGCAATTGACACTGTTTTGATCGGCCCGACCGCACAAACGATTGGACGGAACACGAGCGGCCCGGCCGATACGGATGGGGTCACGAAAAAATCAGCGACCGAGAAAAAAGCTACGCGCGCCAGCGGTAATCCCGGAATGTATCGCGCAAATCCTTCTTGCTGATCTTGCCGGTGCCGGTGTGGGGCAATTCGTCGACAAACGCGACTTCGTCAGGCACCCACCACTTGGCGACATGCTGCCCCAAATAGTCACGCAATTCGGCCTCGCCCAGATCATTGTGCGGCTTGCGGACCACTACCAGCAGAGGGCGTTCGTCCCATTTGGGGTGATAAATGCCAATTGCGGCTGCTTCAGCCACGCCAGGATGGCCGACCGCTGCGTTTTCCAGTTCGACCGAACTGATCCATTCGCCGCCCGACTTGATCACATCTTTGGTCCGGTCGGTCAGTTGCAGCGTGCCATCGGGATGAAGCAGCGCAACGTCGCCGGTATCGAACCAGCCATCGGCATCGACTGCATCTTTGTCAGCCTTGAAATAGCGTTTCACCACCCAGGGCCCGCGTATCTGCAATGCGCCCGAAGTCTTGCCATCGCGCGGCAGCACGACAGACGGGTCACCCAAATCGACGCAGCGCAATTCCACGCCAAACGGCGGGCGGCCCTGCATGGCCTTCACGGTGACTTGCTCCTCAAACGACAGATCAGTGGGCATATTACCAAGCCAAAGGAATTAAAGCAGAAATAAAAAGTATTTCTAAAAATGGGGAACAAGACACAGTAGCGGTTGAGAAATATAAAAAAGAACAAGAAATAAT
>CAIPWG010000605.1 GCA_903868655.1 uncultured Sphingomonadales bacterium | reverse complement strand
TTCTATTTCGCCGGATTGCGCGCCATGAACAGCAGCGATTAAGCGCGGAAAATCCAAAGACTGTGTGACAACGCGCGCAAGCGCCTTGCCAGCGCATGACCCGCCCGTGCACAAGGCGGTGTCACAAAGGAGTCACCAAGGCGCGATCATGGTCGATAGAACCCACGCATTACCCCACCAGATCACGCCAAAGACTGCGTCCGAACGCGACGCGCTGAATGCCACAGCCATTTCCGCGCTGCCGAACGACCGCTTTTTCAATCGCGAGTTGAGCTGGTTGCAGTTCAACCGACGGGTGCTGGCAGAGGCGCGCAATCCCAACTATCCGTTGCTCGAACAACTGCGTTTTCTGTCCATTTCAGGAAACAATCTCGATGAATTCGTGATGGTCCGCGTGGCCGGGTTGGCCGCACAAGTGCGGCGCCAGATCGATGAAGTGTCGATCGACGGATTGTCTGCCAGCAGACAGTTGCAGGATATTCACGTTGCAATCAGCGCTCTGGTCGAAGCCCAATATGAAATTTTCACCGATCTGGTGGCTGCGCTCGACTCTGCCGGCGTGTCGCTGATCACCAGCCGCAAACTGGCCAAGGCCGAAGCGGAATTTCTGAGCGATTATTTTGAACGGCGCGTACTGCCCGCCCTGACCCCGCAAGCGATCGATCCCGCGCACCCGTTTCCATTCATCGCCAACCAGGGCAGCGGCATTCTGTTTTCCCTGGTCCGCGTGGCCGATGGGGCACCGGTCAACGAAATGGTGCTGATCCCGCATGCCTTGCCCCGATTTATCCGTCTGCCCGGACAGCCCGCAACATGGATCGGGATCGAAGAACTGATCAGGCGCAAGGCGGCGCGGCTGTTTCCTGGCTTTCGCATCCTGACCAGCGGCATTTTCCGCGTGTTGCGCGATAGCGACATGGAAATCGAAGAAGATGCCGAAGATCTGGTTCGCTATTTTCGCACGGCGATCCAGCGCCGCCGCCGCGGCCGGGTGATCCACTTAACATTGGAAGACACTTTCGACCCAGCGGCCGAGGCGATGCTGCGTGATCAGTTGCGACTGGATTATGCGCTGGTAATCAAGGCGCGCGGCCCGCTGTCGATGAACGGCCTTTCAGCGCTGGTCGAAGAAGAGCGCCCCGATCTTAAATTCGAACCCTATAGTCCGCGCTATCCCGAACGCGTTCTGGAACACAACGGCGATTGTTTTGCCGCAATCCGCGAAAAAGATATCGTGATCCAACACCCGTTCGAAAGCTTCGACGTTGTCGTTGATTTCCTGCACCAGGCTGCCGCCGACCCCGATGTCGTGGCGATCAAGCAGACTCTTTATCGTGCGGGCAAGCAATCTGCCGTGATCGCGGCGCTGATCGCAGCGGCCGAAGCGGGAAAATCAGTCACCGCCGTGGTCGAGCTCAAGGCGCGGTTTGACGAAGAACAGAACCTGCATTGGGCCAGCGAGCTGGAAAACGCCGGGGTGCAGGTCATTTACGGCTTTGTCGATTGGAAAACCCATGCCAAAGTGTCGATGGTGGTGCGCCGTGAAGGCGATGGCTACCGCACATATTGCCACTTTGGCACGGGCAATTACCACCCGGTGACCGCGCGGATCTACACCGACTTGTCGTTTTTCACCGCCGACCCGCGCTTTTGCCGCGATGCCGGGCTGCTGTTCAATTTCATCACCGGCTATATCGAGCCCAAAGGCACCGAAATGCTGGCCATTTCGCCAGGCGGTGTGCGCGCACGGCTTTATGAATGCATCGACCGCGAAGTGGCTTATGCGCGAGCCGGCAAGACGGCTGCAATCTGGGCCAAGCTGAACGCTTTGACCGACCCCGAGTTGATCAACCGGCTTTATCTGGCGAGCCAGGCCGGGGTAAACATTGCCCTGGTGGTGCGCGGCATCTGCTGTTTAAAGCCGGGTGTGCCCGGACTGTCCGAAACAATCACGGTCAAATCAGTGATCGGCAGGTTTCTCGAACACAGCCGGATCTGGGCATTTGGCAATGGCGCCGCACTGCCCAACCGTCGCGCCCGCGTGTTCATTTCATCAGCCGACGGGATGAGCCGCAACCTTGACCGTCGCGTCGAAGTCCTGGTGCCGATCCGCAACAGCACGGTCCACGACCAGGTGCTCGATCAGGTGATGCTGGCCAACCTGCTTGACACCGAACAAAGCTGGCAGCTTGACAGCTCAGGCGACTATCACCGTACCGATCCTGGCCCGCAACCCTTTAATGTGCATCGCTATTTCATGACCAACCCCTCGCTTTCCGGACGCGGCGCGGCGCTGACCCAAGGCCGCAAGGTGCCAAAGCTGGCGCTGCGACGCGGCGGCGCGGCCTGAGCATAACCATGGCTTCCAGCTCTGATCGCCGCCAACCCCGCGGCCATTCCCGCGCAATTATCGATATCGGTTCCAATACCGTGCGTCTGGTGATTTATGGTGGGCCGGCGCGCGCGCCAACGGTGCTCCACAACGAAAAGGTGACTGCGCGGCTGGGCAAAGGCGTGGCCGAAACCGGACGGCTGGGCGAACGCGCCAGCACCGCCGTGCTGGCCGCCCTCGCCCGCTACCGGCTGCTGTTGCAATTAAAAGGCGTCGACCGGGTCGATGTGGTGGCCACAGCTGCGGTGCGCGACGCGGCCAACGGCGCCGCATTTCTTGAAAAGGTCACGAAGCTTGGCTTTTCGCCACGTTTGCTGAGCGGCGAAGCGGAAGCTGTGACCAGCGCCCACGGAGTATTGGGCGCATTTCCGGGCGCCACCGGCGTGGTGGCCGATCTCGGTGGTGGAAGCCTTGAACTGGTCGATATAGATGGCGACAGCTGCCGCCACGGTGTGTCGATGCCGCTGGGCACCCTGCGGCTGGCGCAGATGCGTGCCACTGGCGACCGCCTGTTTGCACAATCGGTGGCAAAGGCGCTGAAACGCGCCGATTGGGCGGCGGAACCGGGATCGACGCTGTATCTGGTCGGTGGATCGTTGCGGGCCTTTGCGCGGTTTGCCATGGCCCAGCTCGAATGGCCGATCGATGACCCGCACGGGTTTGTGCTTGATGCGGCCAATGGCTTGCGCCTGGCGCGCAACCTGGCGCGACGCAAACCCGAAAGCTTGCGCCCGTTGGCCGGCATTTCAACCAGCCGCATGAACAGCCTGCCCGATACCGCAGCGCTGCTGGCTGTGCTGATCCGGCGCCTGCAACCGGGCAAGCTGGTGTTTTCGGCTTGGGGGCTGCGCGAAGGCCTGCTGTACGAAGACATGCCGGCAGGCACCCGTGGACAAGATCCGCTGGTTGCAGGCATGTCCGCCTTTGTGCAGGAACAAGGGATTTCCGCACAAATCGGTGCGATGGTCGCCGGTTGGACGGTCGCAGCAGTACCACCAAGCGGTGTTGAAAGGCGCGAACGGTTGCGCCTGGCGGCCACGATGCTGTGCCTTGCTTCGGCCAATGTAGAACCCAACTTGCGCGGCGACATCGCGCGCGAGTGGGCATTGCGCAAACGCTGGATCGGGGCGGCAACGACTGAGCGCGTGATGCTGGCGGTGGCCATGCTGGGCCATACCGGGCAACTTGGTGTGCCGGATGCGCTGGCTGCTTTGATCCCGGCGAGTGCCTTGCGCGAAGCCCAAGCCTGGGGATTGGCAACGCGTCTGTGCCGACGGTTCAGCACGTGTGCGCCTCAGGGTCTGTCAGGCAGCCAATTGCTGGTCGAAACCGGCCGGCTGGTGTTGAGTGTCCAGCCGGCCTTGGCGGCACTGGTCAATGACGGGGTAGAACGCGATCTGCGCGCGTTGGCCACGCACCTCGGCCTCAAGGCCGAAGTGCGTTAGGTAAAGTGCGTTAGGCGAAGTCAGGCCGGCGGCGTCGCCGCCTCGCGTGCGGCTTCGGCTTCGGCCGCAGCCAGCACACGCAGCACATTGCCCGACCATACTTTGGCAATATCCTCACGGCTATATCCCGCTTTGAGCAAAGCCTCGGTGATCTTGGGCAGGCTGGCCACATCTTCCAGCCCGGCCACCCCGCCGCCGCCATCCCAATCAGCACCGATGCCGACATGATCGACCCCGGCCACTTTGATTGCATGCAACAGATTGGCCACGACATCATCGAACGTCGGACCATCGATGATCGGGTGCTCCTGATCGATTGTGCGTCGTTCGGCCAGATACGCCGCGCGCTCAGCAGCGCCAAGCTTGCGGCTTTCCGGATACTTTTCGGCCAGAGCGTGCAGCGCCGAGACCCGCAACGGATCGCTTTTCGGCGCTTTGACATACATTGTGTTGATCTGGATCACCCCGCCTTGACCCGACAACGCGCGCAAATGCGTATCGTCCAGATTGCGCGGATGATCGTAAACCGCGCGCGTTCCCGAATGGCTGAGGATAATCGGCGCTTTCGACAGCGTGATCGCGTCTTCCAGCGCTTTGTCCGAACTGTGCGACAAATCGGCAACCACGCCCAACCGGTTCATTTCAGCCAGCAAGGCTTTGCCCGCGGGGCTCAATCCCCCCCAGTGCTCGGCATCAGTGGCGCTGTCGGCAAACTGATTGTTGCGGAAATGGGCAAAGCCCGAAATGCGCACACCCATGCGATAGAATGTGTCGAGCAAGGTCACGTCGTCGCCCAGCGGCCAGGCATTTTCAATCGACAGATAGACCACGATCTTGCCACTCGCGGCGATCCGCGATGCGTCGGCTGCAGTTTCGGCCAGCGCAAACGTTTGGGGATGCCCGGCTACCATTTCGTGAATTTCGATCCCGCGCGAAATCGCGGCGTCGCGCGCAGCATGAGTCGCAGCCGGCGTGAGCGGGCCTTGCGGCGTGTAGATCGCCCAAAAACCGCCATCCAGATGCCCTTCTTTCATGCGCGGAACGTCGACCTGGCTGTATTCCCGCTTCGCATCGTGCCGGTCGAGAATCGACCAGCCGGGAATTGCCAGCAGCGCCGGTGTGTCAAGATGCGTATCGAGCGTCAGGAGCGAACGATGCACCCGCATCGTTTCAGGCGCCACCAACGGAGCAGGCTGCACCCTGGGCTTGACCGGGCGCGCCGCAGCAGGCTGCGACAACAGGCCAAACACGGCACCGGTTGCGAGTGCAAGACGCAATGTGGTTCGGCGCCGGATTGAATACGCAGTCTGGTAGGTCATAAAAGCTCCCTCCCTTTGAACCTTTCATCCGGCTGCCGGATCGTCAAACACTTCCTGAAAAAACCGGACAGCTGCGTGGCCTGCTGCTGCATGAAGGGCAATCGCGTGTCCTGACTTTTCAAAATTCGCCGCTGGTGTAGAGGAAGCGTCATGTTGCGCCTGACCGAACTCAAGCTGCCGCTCGACCATTCCCCCGCTGATCTGGAATCCGCGATCTGTACACGGCTGGGCGTCGATCATGACGATCTTGTGCGCTATGCCGTTGCCAAGCGCGGCAACGATGCACGACGCAAGTCGGCCATCCAGCTGGTCTATGCGGTCGATGTGACCGTGCAAGACGAAGCCCGGGTGCTGGCGCGGCACACCGGTGCCAAAGATGTCCGGCCCAGCCCTGATACGACATACCGGTTTCCGGTCATGGCTCCTGCAGACTGGAATGGCCCGCGCCCGGTCGTGATCGGTGCGGGGCCTTGCGGGCTGATGGCTGCTTTGATCCTGGCGCAGATGGGGCTGAAACCCATCATCATCGAACGCGGCAAGGCCGTGCGTGCCCGCACCAAGGATACCTGGGCGTTATGGCGCCGGTCGGTGCTTACACCTGAATCCAATGTGCAATTCGGCGAAGGCGGCGCAGGAACTTTTTCGGATGGCAAGCTGTACAGCCGTATCAAGGACCCGCGCCATCTGGGGCGCAAAGTGCTGGTTGAATTCGTCAAGGCTGGCGCGCCCGATGATATTCTGACCGAGGCGCATCCGCATATCGGTACGTTCCGGCTGGTTACGATGGTGATGAGCATCCGCGAAACGATCGAGGCCCTGGGCGGCGAATACCGCTTTGAAACCAGGGTCGACGATTTCGAGATTGCGCAAGATGCCCGAGGCGAACGCCGCATTGCCGCGCTGCACTTGTCCGACGGCACGGTCCTGCCCACCTCGCAAGTAATCGTCGCGGTGGGCCATTCGGCGCGCGATACGTTTCAGGTCCTGCATGATCGCGGTGTCCATGCCGAGGCCAAGCCATTTGCAATCGGAGTCCGCATCGAACACCCGCAAAGCTGGATCGACCGCGCCCGCTATGGCAATTTTGGCGGCGACCCCCTGTTGGGACCCGCAGCTTATGCCGCAACGCATCAGGCGCGCAACGGGCGCACGGTCTACAGCTTCTGCATGTGCCCCGGAGGACGCGTGGTGGCGGCCACGAGCGAGGAAGGCCGCGTGGTGACCAATGGCATGAGCCAATATTCGCGCGCCGAATTCAACGCAAATTCAGGTCTTGTGGTCGATATCGATCCCTCCCGCGACTATCCCGGCGGGCCGCTGGCGGGGATTGCGTTTCAACGCAAATGGGAAAGCATGGCATTTACCGCAGGCGGCAGTGACTATCGTGCGCCGGGCCAGAAAGTTGGCGATCTTTTGGCCGGACGGGCCTCTTCGGGCGAATTTGGATCGGTCGTTCCCTCGTATCAGCCGGGTGTGCGCTTGACCGACCTCGGTCAATGCCTGCCCGATTATGTCATCAGTTCGATCCGCGAAGCATTGCCGGTGTTTGGCCGCCAGATCCCCGGCTACGACCATCCCGATGTGATCATGACCGGGGTGGAAACTCGCACCTCGTCGCCCGTGCGGTTTGGCCGTGGGGCCGACCTGCAAAGCCTGAATACGCGCGGTATTTATCCTGCAGGCGAAGGTGCGGGCTATGCCGGGGGGATTCTTTCAGCGGCTGTCGACGGCATCAGAG
>CAIPWG010000604.1 GCA_903868655.1 uncultured Sphingomonadales bacterium | reverse complement strand
ACCTAAAAAAACGGATCAAGACCATCGGCGTCGCGAACGCCTTTGGTCTTGGAGAGTTCGACAATGCTTGCGCAGGGCTTGGCCCAATACCACCTGCGGACCGCATTAATCGGCTGTGCCAGCGTGCTTGCGCTGATGGGGGCAAGTGCGGCGCGTGCGGCTGATGAAGAAATTCAGGTCTACATGAACGATATCAATGCCCCGGGGCAGCCGGGGCTTGATATCCATGTCAACGGCGTGACTGCGGGCCAAGACATGCCCGATTACAAGGGCGGACAATCAAGCCTGCATCGCGTGCGGGTGACGCCTGAATTTTCCTTCAGCCTCGACGATCATTTCGAACTCGGGCTCTATCTCCCGCTGGCGACACTCGACAGCAGCGGCCATTTCCGGGTCGATGGCTGGAAAGTACGGGTGAAATGGCTGGGGCGTCATCCCGAACGCGGGTTCTATTACGGCGTCAATTACGAGGTCGGGCGGCTGGATTATGGCCTCGACCGCAATCCCTGGAACAACGAAGTCAAGTTGATCGGCGGTTGGGAAGGGGAAAAGTGGATTGCTGGCGTCAACGCCAATATCGATTTTGCGCTGTCTGGCCCGGCCAAGGCCCCTGCCGACATGCAATTGGCGACGAAACTGGGCTATAAAATCACCAAAGCCATTACGATTGGGGTCGAAAGCTACAATGGCGTCGGCACTGTCCACAATTTTGGCAATCTGTCGGGCAGCGATCACGCGACATATGCAGCGATCGATACGCATGTCGGCCGCTTCAATCTCAATTTCGGTGTGGGCAAAGGCTATGGCACCAACAAGGACGCTACTATCGTGAAGCTGATCATCGGAGTTCCGATCGGAAAATGATCAGCCCCCCGGGGCGATGCGCTGACCGTCTCCATCCCGGCTGTCCTTGGCGAAATGCCGGATGATCCAGTCGCGAAGCAGAAAGATGGTTGGATCCGACAAGTCTTCGGCGTGGGTTTTGAGATAATAGCCATAGCCATCGGCACCGATGCAATCGAACGGCATGATCAGATTGCCCGCGGCAATTTCATCGGCAAACATGTCGATATCAGCCAGCACCACGCCGGCTGCCGCGGTTGCATAACGCACCGCTGAAAACGCGGTATCGAACGCCAATCCACCACCCGTATCGATGTTCAGCCGTTGTTGACCGGCATACGTGCTCCACAACAGTCCGCGCGGCTCGTTGTCGAGTTTGACATGCAACAGTTCGGATTCGGCCAGAAAGCTTTCAAGGCTTTTCCCTTTGTGGCGTTCCCATGTGGCGGGGGAGCACAGCGGAGCGACGCGCACCATCCACAGCAGATCGGTCACCCGGTCGTCGATATTGGGCCGGTCAAACACGATCGCCATATCGACATTGCCCGGTGGCGTGCCCGTGACATTCGAAGTGGTGACATCGATGCGGATTTCGGGATGTTCCTGCCGAAACCCGTGCAGCAATGGCAGCGCGGTCTGATACAGAAGCGATGGCGGTATATGCAGCCGCAAGGGCCGGCTTTCGCTATCCCGGTTGCGCACCGTATTGATGGTTTCTTCCAGCCGGTCCAGGCACTTGGCCACCACTGGCAGCAAGACTTCACCGGCGGGCGTAAGCCGCAAGCCGCTGGCTGAACGTTCGAACAGCGGTTTGCCGATCAGGTCTTCAAGGCTTGAGACATGGCGGCTCATCGCACTTTGCGAAACGGTCAAAGCTTGCGCTCCGGCGGTAAAGCTCAAATGCCTTCCAACCGCCTCAAACGCGCGCAAAGCGTTCAACGGCAGCCATCGGCGGTTGATCTGGTGGTTGCTTGCGATCGCTCTGGCTCCCCATTGGCACGTTTCCTTGGGCGATCATGCGGTTTCGCGCAAAACGCGCAAGGCCGCTCAAGGAATGGTGCTGTTCCTGCGTCGGACTATCACCCACGCGGTCATCGTGTGAGGGTGTTACCACGGCCTTTGTTCGAAATCGCCTGTCTGGCGCGGCGCGACAGCGCGAAAAATCGAATGTGGCCATGACATAATGGGATTCGCAGCGATGCACGCGGCCGTGTCATCTGCACCGATGCGCTCAACCGCGTCGGGACAACCCGACCCAAGTGTGGCGCGAATCGGGTCTGCGACAGTTCAAAGGGGATACGACAGGTGGATCTTGCACAGATCAAGGCAGCGTTTGACAGCCGCCGGCCGGGCCACAGCCTGCCGCAGGCGCTGTACAACGATCCCGCCATGTTCGAATTCGACATGCATGCGGCGTACGGGCGCACCTGGTTGCTGGCGGGTTTTTCGTGCGAATTGCCGCAGCCAGGAAGCTACAGCTCGATCAAGGTCGGAACTTGGCCGATCCTTCTGGTGCGCGGGCGCGATGGCGTGATCCGCGGGTTTCACAATTCGTGCCGCCATCGCGGCGCAGTGCTGTGCAAGGAAGGACTGGGCAAATCGCCCCGGATCGTTTGTCCTTATCACCGGTGGACCTACAATCTCGATGGCAGCCTGCTGAACGCCGCGCGGATGCCCGACGATTTCGATACCAGCGACCATGGTCTGCGCCCGGTTCACACCGAAGTTGTGGCCGGGGTGATCTATATCTGCCTGTCGGACACGCCTCCGGCCTTCGATAAATTTCGCACCGAAATGGAAGAAGTGCTGGGGCCGCACGATCTGGAAAATGCCAAAGTGGTTCACACGGAAACCTTGGTTGAACAGGCGAACTGGAAGCTCGTCCTCGAAAACGGGCGTGAATGCTATCACTGTCAGGGTTCGCATCCCGAATTGGCCAAGAGCTTTCCGGCCGACATGAGCGCCTATTTCGACTTTGGTGGCGCCGACCATGCTGCGCGGTTCGATGCGCGCATGGCCGAAATCGGACTGCCCAGCGGGCCGGTGGGCGAAGATTGGTGGCAGGCGGTGCGGTTCCCGCTCAACCCGGGCATGATTTCGATGACGATGGATGGCACGCCCGCTTCGAAAAAGTTGATGTGCCATACCGGCGATGGCGATATCGGTTCGCTGCGTTGGGCGCTTGAACCGCACCATTTCGCCCATGCCACAGGTGAACTGGTGTTCTGTTTCAGCGCGATGCCGACCGGCCCGCGTGAGACTTTGGTGACGGCCAAGTGGCTGATGCACAAGGATGCGGTTGACGGCGTTGACTACGATAGCGCGTCAATTGCCGAGCCATGGCATTCGACCAACATTCAAGACCGCGACCTGGCCGAGAACAACCAGAACGGGGTTGACAGCCCGGGTTATACGCCGGGGCCATATTCGCCCGAGGCCGAAGTGCTGGTGTTGCGGTTTGTCGACTGGTATTGCCAGATGGCTCGGGAATATCTGGACGAGCAGCTTGCGAAGGACATCGTGCATGCCGCATGATCCGGCCATGCAGTATCGTCCCGAAACACTGGCCATCACCAGCGGTTATGACCCGGCCAGCGCCAGCGGCGCGGCCAAGCCGCCGGTCTATCTGACATCAACTTTTGTCTATGAAAGCGCCGCACAGGCGCGTGACATTCACGAAGCCTATTTTCGTGGCACCGGGCCGATGGCGGGGCAGCCAGCTTATATCTACTCGCGTCTGTCGCACCCCAATCTGACGATGCTCGAAACCCGGCTTGCCGCGATCGACGGGGCAGAACGTGCCGCCGCTTTTGCTTCGGGCATGGCAGCGCAAAGCGCGATTGCGTTCCAGTATCTGCGGCCCGGTGACAGTATTTTGCATTGTCGGCCGATCTATGGCGGCACCGATGCGTTGTATAACCAGCTGATGCCCAATTTCGGTGTCCACACCGTACAGTTTTACGATGGCTGCGACGGAGATCACATCCGCGCGCGCGCCGACGTGGCGTTGGCGCAAGGCCCGCTCGGGCTGATCGTGATCGAGACCCCGGCCAACCCGACGGCTGCCATCACCGACATCGCGTTGGTGGTGGCGATCGCCGATGAGATTGGCGCACGCACGGGCAAGCGCCCGCTAGTGGTATGCGACAACACTTTCCTTGCCCCGTTTGCCCAACGTCCGATTGCGCTGGGGGTCGATCTCAATATGACCTCGCTCACAAAGTATTGCGGCGGGCACAGTGATTTGCTGGCGGGCGGGGTAACAGGCCGCGCCGGGTTGATTGAGCCGCTGCTGCAATCGCGCACGATGCTGGGCAGCCATTGCGATCCGTTCACGTGTTGGCTGGTGCTGCGTTCGCTCGAAAGCGTGGCGGTACGGTCCGAACGCGCGATGGCCAATGCGGTGCTGGTCGCGACATTCCTGCGCGATCATCCAAAGGTCGCCGGTGTCACTTATCTGGGCTTCATTCCCGAGGGAACACCCCAGCGCGCCGTGTTTGATCGGCAGTGTCAGGGTGCGGGTTCGACATTTTCGTTCCACTTGCACGGTGGCGAGACAGAGGCATTTCGATTGCTTGATGCGCTGCGGCTGGTCAAATTGGCGGTCAGTCTGGGCGGGTCGGAAACGCTGGCCTGTCATTCAGCCACGACCACACATTACAACGTCCCTGCGGAGGCACGCGCCGCCGGGGGCATCACCGAGGGCACGATCCGGTTGTCGGTCGGGATTGAACATCCTGATGACCTGATCGGCGATTTTGCCCAGGCGCTGGAGCACGTATGACCCGGATACACGATCCCCACGCGATTGATGGCAAGATTGGCGCACCGACCGAAACGTTTGACGTCGTCGTTGTCGGCGCCGGTCCTGCTGGCCTCGCCGCCGCGCTCGAAGCTGCGCGCGCCGGGCGGCAGGTTGTGCTGGTAGACGAAAATCCGGTTGCGGCAGCTCTGGCAGGCAGCGATGTGCCGCTGTGGTTTGGCGGTCGCGCCAGCGCCGCACTGCAGGCGCCCGAACGCCTGATCGAAACTCTGGTCGAAACCGAACCCTTGATTGCCGACGCGTTCGAAGCCGGTATCGACGTGCGGCTGGGCACCACCGCCTGGGGCTTGTGGCGCAACCGCGATGGTTCGTCGGCCTTGCCCACAGCAATGCTGGGGCTGACTGATGGCCAGAAATCATGGACCGCAGGCTTTGGTCAGTTGATCCTTGCGACCGGTGCACGCGATTGTGCGCTGGCGTTTGCCGGGTGGGATCAACCCGGGGTGATGGGCGCCTTGGCCTTCCAGACTCTGGTGCAGCGATATCAGGCATTTGCGGGACAGCGCGTGGTGGTTCTGGGTACGGGTGATCTCGGGCTTGAAACCGCGCTGATCGCACGCGAGCATGGCTTCGATGTCGCTGCCGTCATCGAAGTGCTCGATAATGTGCAAAGTACTACCAGCCTGCCCGACGATCTGACTGTTT
>CAIPWG010000603.1 GCA_903868655.1 uncultured Sphingomonadales bacterium | reverse complement strand
GGCTCGTTGCTCAGTGGGATCGCTTTTGGCTCGACCATGCTGATTCCCAGCCTGTCGTGGCGGGAGGTGATGATCTTCAACGTTCTCCCCGGCATCGCCATGGCGGCGCTGCTTCTTTGGGTGCTGGGCCGTCTGGACATGGAGGGCTTCAGCCAGGGCGGCGACAGCAGCACCAAACTGCGCGACACCATCCGAGGTTTCGGCGGCCTCTTGCGCAATCGAGTGCTGATGATGCTGGCTGTTAGCTCCGGCTTTCGAAGCATGACGCAGAGTGCGCTGCTCGTGTTCGTGCCGCTCTATTTGGCCAATGTCATGGGCTATTCGCTCTGGGCGGTCGGCACCGCGATGATGGGCTTGCAGCTCGCGGGTTTCATCGCCGGGCCGATTGCGGGTGGCATGTCGGATCGTGTAGGCCGCCGCAACATCATCATGACCAGCATGGCCATGACGGCTGTGGTCCTGGTCATGATGTTTTTTGCCGGGGGCACGCCGCTCTTCGTGTTCTTCGTGGCGCTGCTGGGCTTCTTTCTCTTCGCGGTGCGCTCCGTGTTGCAGGCCTGGACGCTGGATGCGACGCCCAAAAACATGGGCGGCTCGGCCATCGGGCTGCTATTTGGCGTGCAAGCCGTGGGCAGCGCCATCGGCCCGCTTGTCTGCGGCGTGCTGGCGGATCATTACGGGCTCTTGTCCACCTTCACCTTCATGGCCTGCACGATTGTGGTGGCGAACCTCTTTGTGTTCTTCATTCCAGCGACGGACAAACCCGGCGCCCAACAGGGCGCATAACGCGGGTCATACGCTGCAGCAGGACCTGACGCTCGTTTCCAAGTGGTTTTCCAAGTGGTTTTCCGATTGCGGTGCGCCCCATCGCAGGGGCCCACGACCGTGATTCGCAGGCCGTTGATTTTCAGCGACTTCCTGTGCGCGGATCTCTGGACCGCGCCGGCTTCCTTTAGGTTAAACCTTTATCAATTATGAATATTCAGCCGCCTCTGGCGGTTTGTGACCAAAAAACGTCGGCGGGGTGCCCAAATATGTGACAAGTCGGCCACATCTATCGGGATAAGACTCAAACCAGACACAAACCAGATGATCAAAGGCAAAGGTCTTGGTAAGACATATTCAGGCCGGACCACCCGGCTGCCGTGGAGCGGCAGCATTGTTGCTCTGACGATTATGTCCACTCTGGAGGGTACCCCATGAAGCTCGTTAAGAGCCTTCTGCTCAGCGCCCCGGCCGCCGTTATGGCGTTCGGCGTTGCCAATGCAGCCGACCTGCCGTCACGCAAGTCAGCACCAGTTTCCTACGTCAAGATCTGCGACGCCTACGGCGCCGGCTTCTTCTACATCCCCGGCACAGACACCTGCCTCAAGGTTGGTGGTTATGTCCGCGCTGAATATTCTTATTCGCCTTCGAAGACTGTTACGACTGCTGGCGCTGGTGCATTCGTTAACACGCCTGCTAAGGCTGAAGACGAGCTCGGATGGCGTGTTCGTGGCCGCGTCGACATGGACGCTCGCACACAGTCCGCTTACGGTACGGTTAGCACAGTGATCGCGCTGCGCCTCCAGTCCCGCACGGGTCTCGCATCGGCAACAGCCACTGGTGCCGCTTCCGGCACTACCGGTTCCGCTGGTGATAGCAACACGGCTGTTGAAGCCGCTTTCGTCCAGTTTGCTGGCTTCACGGCTGGTCGTGCTGGTGAAAACTTCTCCTTTATGCCGGGCTCTACCCATTACTTCAACGGTTCAATGAACTGGGCTTCGTTCCCGACCGGCATCAAGCAGCTTGCTTATACCGCGACATTCGGTGGTGGGTTCTCGGCAACGCTGGCCCTCGAAGATCGTGCTGATTTGACCAACACGTTCGGTGTCACAGCTGTCTCCTATGCGACACCGGGCCTGCTAGGTGGTGGTACATCTGCTGCCCTGACGCAGACGATTCCGAACCGTACGCCTATGGTGGTTGGTAACGTTCGCCTCGACCAGTCTTGGGGTTCTGCCCAGGTGATGGGCGCGGTTTCCAAGAATGAAACAACGATCTTCTCGTCGAAAATCGCTACTCTTCCGACTGCAAGCAGTGTCTCCAAGACAGGCTATGCAATCGGCGGCGGCGTGAAGTTCAACCTGCCGATGATTGCTGCTGGTGATCAGCTCTGGCTGACAGCTGCTTACACGGAAGGTCTGCTCGACTTCGTTGGTTATACAACCAGCAACGGTAGCGATCAGTTCAATTCGCTCCGCGGCTTTGTGCGTAACGACAACGGTTTGGTTGTCGTTGCTAACGGAACTGGAACAAATGTTCAAAAGGGCCAGGAAAAGGCTTTTGCTCTCGGTGCAATCTTCACGCACTACTGGATGCCTTCCCTGCGTTCGAACTTCATGGCTTCGTACGCCGAGTTTACTCCTCCGGGCGTGATCTCCTTGGGTAGCCTCTCGACTGCAAACGGTGGTCTCAGCAAGGCCAAGATTACCCAGGTTCAGGCTAACCTGATCTGGTCACCCGTGACCGGTCTTGATATCGGTGCAGAAGTTGCTTACCGCAACCTGAAGCAGTCGGTTGATGCAACTTACACACCTGCGGTCCCCACTCAGACGACAGCCGGTTTTGGTACCGTCAGCCCGAACGAATTCTCTGGCCGCGTTCGCGTCCAGCGCTCGTTCTGATCTGACGCCTTCGGGCATCAGTCAGTCGTGATTAAGAACCCCGGTGCGCAAGC
>CAIPWG010000602.1 GCA_903868655.1 uncultured Sphingomonadales bacterium | reverse complement strand
TTTCTTCGACATCCTGGTAGCGTTTGTCGTGGCGGCTACCCGGAGCGTTGGTGTGCGCAAGTTCGTCGATCAACACAAGCGCGGGTCTCCGGGCCAGCACCGCATCGATGTCCATCTCTTCGAGCACGCGGCCCTGATGATCGATCTGCTGGCGCGGGATAACCTCAAAGCCGGCCGTGCGCGCTACGGTTTCCAAGCGGCCATGCGTTTCGACCAGACCGATCGCAACGTCGATCCCGGCTTTGAGCCGCCCGGCGGCGTCGTCGAGCATTTCGCAGGTTTTGCCCACGCCCGGCGCAGCACCCAGAAACACTTTCAACCGTCCGCGCGGGTTTTCGCCATGGCCGGCCTTGTTACCTGCGAGAAGCGAACCTTTGCCCAATGCAAGCGTGCGCAGCAAAGCATCGGGATCGGGTCGTGGCAATTCATTCATGGGGTCGGTTGTGGGCCCTTGCTGGCCATTTTGTCGAGCGCGAGATTGAGTTTAAGCACATTTACGTGCGGTTCTCCGATAATGCCCAACAGTGGCGTTACGGTCGCATCATGCACCAGCGCGGTGATATGATCGGGGGCGATATGGCGTGCGGCCGCAATTCGCGCCACCTGCCACTGGGCGGCTTCGGGGGTGATGTCGGGATCAAGACCCGAAGCCGACGTGGTCAGCAGATCAGCCGGTGCACCCGGATTGGCCTGCCGATCGGCTGTGACCCGGTCGATCAGCGTCTTTGAGGTCGGGCCGAGGTTTGAGCCGCCTGATTGGGTCGGGTCATACCCTTTGCCGGCGGCAGACAGGCGGGGATGGAAATAGCCCGGTGCGGAAAAGCCTTGTCCGATCAGATCGGATCCGATGACGTGGCCATAACGGTTGGCGAGCGATCCGTTGGCTTGATACGCAAACAGGGTTTGTGCGATACCGGTGATTGCGGCCGGATAGGCGAGTCCGGTCAGCGCGAACATCAGTCCGGTCAGCACGAGGGCAGGGCGAGTGGCTTGGGCAAATTCGGTGAGCATGTGTCTGGCCTTTTCAGGTGAGTCAGGCGAGGTGAAGCGCGGAAACGGCGAGGTCGATCGCCTTGATCCCGATGAACGGGGCAATCAGCCCGCCTGCGCCATAGATTGCCAGATTGCGTGCAAGCAGCGTGCCCGCACTTGCTGGACGATAGGCGACACCTTTGAGCGCCAGCGGCACCAGCAAGGGGATGATCAGCGCGTTGAAGATGATCGCTGACAAGATGGCGCTCTGCGGGCTGCCCAGATGCATCACGTTGAGCGCGCGCAAGCCTGGATACAGTACGACAAACATCGCCGGGATGATTGCGAAGTACTTGGCGACATCGTTGGCGACCGAAAACGTGGTCAGCGCGCCGCGGGTCATCAGCAGCTGCTTGCCCAGACCGACAATCTCGATGAGCTTGGTCGGGTCGCTGTCGAGATCGACCATGTTGCCAGCTTCGCGCGCGGCCTGCGTGCCGGTATTCATGGCGACGCCGACATCGGCCTGGGCCAGCGCGGGCGCATCGTTGGTGCCATCACCGCACATTGCCACAAGCCTACCGCCTTGCTGTTCCTTGCGGATCAGCGCCAGCTTGTCTTCGGGTGTGGCCTCGGCCAGGAAATCATCGACCCCGGCTTCGGCTGCGATTGCGGCAGCGGTCAGCGGATTGTCACCGGTGATCATCACGGTACGGATGCCCATCCGCCGCAATTCGACAAAGCGTTCGCGGACACCGGCCTTGATCACGTCCTTCAACGCGATCACTCCCAGCA
>CAIPWG010000601.1 GCA_903868655.1 uncultured Sphingomonadales bacterium | reverse complement strand
AGTGCAAAGCCCAGGTCGCTGCATGTCGGGCTGCGGTTCAGCTTGCTGGCGTCAATCAGCGCGGCCAGTCCGATATTGTCGCGCCGCGCCATGACTTTCAGCCCTTGGGCGACCAGCGCACGGTTCAGTCCGCGCAATTGCGCGACATCGGCGACCGTGCCCAGCGCCACAAGATCGAGCAGCGCCATCAGATCGGGCGGGTTGCCTGATCCGAAATAGCCGTTGGCCCGCAGCGCGCGCGATGTCGCAACCGCCAGCAGAAAGGCCATGCCCACTGCCGCCAGATGACCGTGGGCCGCGGCTTCGTCGCTTTCGTCCAGCCGGTTGGGATTGACCAGTGCCACTGTCACCGGCAGCTGCGCGGAACACTTGTGATGATCGACCACCATCACCGCGACCCCGGCCGTAGCGGCCATGGCCAAGGCTTCGTGCGCCATCGCGCCGCAGTCGACCGTTATCACCAGTTGGGCACCTTCGGCGCCAAGCCGCACGAGTGCCTCGCCCGAGGGGCCATAACCTTCAAGCAAGCGGTCGGGAATGTATGCGCGCGCATCACTGCCGCACATCCGCAGGAAGCTGATCAGCAGCGCCGCACTCGTTGCGCCATCGACATCGTAATCGCCATACACCGCAATCGCCTCGCCCGCGGTTATGGCTTGCGCAAGCCGCAAAGCGGCCTTGTCCATGTCCCGAAAGATGGATGGATCAGGCAGAAATTCACGCAAAGTGGGGCGGCGGTGGCGATCGAGCTCGGTGCGGTCGATCCCGCGTGACAACAGCAGCTGATCAACCAGATCGTCGCCCGATGCATCCGCAATGGTGCCAGTATCGGGCGCGCTCATTTCACCCATATCCATGTTGCCGCCGCGCCAGCGCCACGCGAGGCCGGACAGCGAATGGTCGATCGTGGTGATGGGTTTAAGCATGGTGCCGGTTACCGGTGTCTGGAACTTTCGACTAGGCCAAGTTTTCACCGTAGACAATTGGTCAGGCGGGTGGGTTGGGGACAAGGCATCCGCGCCTCGTGGCTGTTGCGAAGCATTTGATGGTATACTGGTCAGGCGACCAGATAGGAAACGGATGGGAAAACGGGGTGTTGCTGATTGTTTGGCATAGCCGCACGGGGGCGGCAGCGTCGATGGCTCAGGCCGTCTGGGCGGGAGCTGCCGAAGATGACGCGGCGGTGGTGCGGTTGATCCCTGCAACGCATGTGTGCGTGGACGATATGCTGGCGGCTAACGCCTATGTGTTTGTCTGCCCGGAAAACCTGGGCGGCATGACCGGCGAAATGAAGGCGTTTTTGACCGATGCTATTATCCAGTGCTGGGCACAATCGCGGGGCGCGGATACGCCACCGCGCTGGCGGCGGGCAACGCGGGGCAGGGCGCCGAAGCGCAAATTGATCGGATTGTGACCGGTTGGCGCTTGCGACGCATAGCCCCATCGCTGATCGTGCGGACGTCTGCCGATACACCCGAGGCGATTGCCGCACCCAAGGTCGTTTCCGATGAGAATTTGCAAAGCTGTCGGGATTTGGGACGATCGCTGGTGGCAGGCTTGCAACTTGGCATTTTCTGACCTTTTTGGGTGAGACGGACAAGTGGCTGACAGTTTGGCATCCCTTAGGGAATGCGGCGCAGGATTGAATGACGGTGGCAGCAGGCGAACACGACCTTGGCAGGCAGGCAGCCGACCCAACTGTGGCAACGGCCGCCGACGCGGTGGCGGCGCTGCTGTTCGATCCTGCTCAGCGTCCGCGGCTTGCCGACTTTGTAGCATTGGCTGAAGCAGAGTCTGAATTTTCGGTGGTCCACCATGATACCGCGGCGGGCCTGGCCGAACTGATGCGCGATGGGCTGACTTTTGATTGTCTGGGGCTGGCCCCGGCCATGCCGAGAGTAATCGACGCCGTGGCGCAAAGTATTGGGCTGGCTGACGAATATGTCCTGTCAGATTCTCATTGTGTGACATTGCAGCCTGGGGCGCAGTTGACTGGTGCAGGGCCGTTGCTGCCAGTGGTGCGCGCCATGGCTGGTTTGATTGTGGCGCTGGTCGGTTTGCCGGGCGTGCGTGGGGTCGTCTGGTTACCAGCCGGCCTGGCTATATCGCCAATATGGTTCAAAGAGGCCGTGGGGATTTGGTTGCGCGGCGGGCCATTCCCTGCACTTGCGCTCACCGCGCTTGCGCGCACCAGGGAAGGATTTGTCAGCCGCGGATTGTCCTATCTGATTGGGCAAGAGTTCGTGTTTGTCGGCCAAAATGGTGTTTTGCAGGAAAATGATGCGCGTGGATCGGTTCGTTTGGTGGATTGGCTGGTCGCACATGGACGGGTTGATTCGTCATGTGTCATCGAATTGACGGGCTTTGGTGGTGTTTTGCTTGAGCCGGATGGTCCAAATCGCGTGGTGGCGCGAAAGTATTAGCGCCAATTTGGTACAAAACTGCCCAAATCTTGATTCGACAATTGTATTTTTACGCAGTGCACGTCAGCTTGATCCCGGGGACACGTGGGGTAGCTGACGGATGGGCAATCCAGTAAGAGCGCCGCGCAAGGCATTGCCATTCCGTGCGGTAAACGTGCCGGGAACCGCGGGCTATACCGCCAGCTTGCAACGTCATCATCTTCTGCCGCGCCAATTGCTGGAGGCGCGCGGTATTCACGACCTGATCGCCTGCATCGGTGCGGATGCCCTGGGCATTCACGATTTCCGCCGCAATGGCCTGTTGCTACCCGCCACTGATGAGGCCGCATTGCGGATGGGGCTGCCGCTGCATCGGGGCCCCCACCACACCTATAACGAACTGGTGCTCGAACGGATGGGTCAGATCGAGGCGGGATGGCGCAAGCGACGTCAGGCTGGGCGGGGCGACCGTGCTCTGGTGGAGGCGGTGCTGCGTGT
>CAIPWG010000600.1 GCA_903868655.1 uncultured Sphingomonadales bacterium | reverse complement strand
CTGAAGACAGCAGGCGTTCAACAGGCACACAAATTAGCCGCAGAAATGCAAAATATACATCTAATATTTACATCAAAATTCTGAAGATGTTTTCAATAATTTACAAAAGAATTCCAAAAATTCAGATATGTCCCCGTATCTCTGGGTTGATTTGGGATTATGGACTATAGATGGTGGGTGCGGATAATCATCGATTTACGAGTTGTCCGGTTTAGGAACAGCTCAATTTTGCACCCTTCCTGTCGCAACAAGAGTTCGTTAGGCGTCAGCCGGGTAAGAAAAAACCGGGCGCGGGGGTAACGAACAGACGCTGGCCGTGAACATGCGCAGCACCGGGGCAGGTGGTGTGCACACAACCATGCCGATGTGTCGCTACAGCGTTCGGGATCGCAGAGAAACAGGCCGGATATAACGGCCGCAAGGGGTGGTCGCAGACTATGGGACATGCTGATCGTTACGTCATCGCCGTCTACAGTCCCAAGGGGGGAGTCGGCAAGACGACGCTCGCGGTGGATATGGCTTGGCGTTGTGCCACGCAGGGCGAACAGCCCACTTTGCTATGGGATCTCGATCCGCAAGCCGGTTCGGGCTATCTGCTTGATGTGCCGCCACGCCCCTTTGGCAATGCCGCGGGCATATTCCAGAAAGAGGGGCGGCCCGAGCAGCTTGTCATACCGACCCAATATGACCGGCTGAGTATCCTTCGGGCTGACGACAGCTTGCGCAATTTGCCCTGGCACCTCGCACGCATCGGCAGGCGCAACCGGCTGGCCGAAGTGGCAAGCGGTCTGAAAAAGCGGTTTGGCCGGATCGTGCTCGATTGCTCGCCGATGCAAAACGAAGTCAGCTACCAGGTACTCGCCGCGGCAGACGTCATTTTGGTACCATTGCCACCTTCGCCGTTGTCTGCGCGCGCACTCGATTTGTTGCAGGATGATCTGGAACGCCATGTGGGGCGTCACGCACCGATCCTGCCAATCCTGTCGATGTATGATGGTCGCCGTCGCGAACATCGGCTGGCGCGGACCGAACGTATGGCCGATTTCCCGATTGTTCCATTGTCAGCCGAAATCGAGCGCAGCGCATTCTATCGCGCGCCGATTGGTGCCTTCGCTGGAGAAAGTGCGGCGTCAGACGCGCTCAACCGGTTGTGGATGGCAGTGGAGCGCAAATTGCGCGATTCCCAGCGTCCGGTTTCGCCGCTGCCGGTGCTGACTTCGCAGCCGCGTGACATTGCAGGCTTTTCGCGCCTCACCCGCTGGCTGGCGGCGTCTTAACTCGTCATCGTGCGCTTTGCAGCCTCCGCCCGGTCGGGACGAAGGCTGCGAAGGGGGTACATTCCGAAGCTATGCAGCATCGCGCCAGCGCCTAAGGCGAGCGGGCAGGTCAGAGCCTCATGCCGGTCAAACACCCGCTGGTCACAGCAGTTTGTATCGGCGCTCTGCCCAATTCCTCGCTTGTTGGAGCGCTTGCTCATGACCTCGATACCTTTGTTTACGCCCAGATTGGGCCTTGTCGCCGTGCTTGCCGCGGGCCTGTTGTGTTCAACTGCCCATGCCGGTGAAGAAACCCGCGCGGTTGCCGCCATCGCCCTGGCCAGCGGGAAGATCGATGCGGGCGACAAGGCCGATGTCGGCACGCAGGCGCCGGCTCTGCAGCGTCAGGCGCATGAGGCGCTGATGGCAGCGCAAGATTTGCTGAACCACCACAAAAAGTCTGAAGCTTTGGCCGCTGCGCAACATGCCGGCGAACTGGCCGACCAAGCCATGGCAGTAGCCAACAGCCGCAAGGCCGAAGCCGATACCCATCGGCGTGATGATCAGCGCGATGCCGAGGCGCGCGCGCGTGAAACCACCAATATTGCCAATTCGCGTGCCAATTCGGCCGAAGCCGCCACAGCGGTTGCCAATACGCGCGCCGCCAACGCCGAACAATCGAGCATCAATGCCAACGCACAAGCCGACGCGATGCGCAATGCGCCGCCGATGCCGGCACCGCCAACCACAACAACGGTGACCATGACGGCCCACGACGATACGGTCGCACCGCAGGCGGTTCCGATGCATCACAAGCACCATCGGATCGTCCATCGCCATGGTCGGGCTGCGCATGTGAAAAGCACGACCGCGACGGTCACCACGACCCATCCCTGAATTTTCGCCGAGCCCATCCTGGTTTGGCTGATCGCAGGACAGAGCCAATGTTTCGGATTCTCAAGATCTTTGGGTGCACCATACCTGCTGGTCTGGCGATCGTGGCATTGCCTGCCCTTGCGCAAATCGCTGGAGATTCGCAGGCAACCGTGATCGACGTTCAGGGCAATCCGCCCGGGCCGGGCGCGCGAAGCTTCGTTCCTCCGCAACAGGAAAGCGCCGATAGTCCGGTTGCCGCAGCTAGGCCTGCCGACCCATCCTATCATGGCGGGCCTTATACCGGGGCGCTGACGCCCGCGCCTGCATCGTTGCTTGGTAAAGTCTATCCGTTGTGCACGCGGGTGTTGCGCGATTCTTGCGTTAATCCCGTGCGGCACAATCAGGTTGCGCCTTAGATTTTCACCCCCGCTTTTATCATTTATGGAGTGCATGGCATGAACAAAGACAGAGTTACCGGCCTGGGCAAAGAAGCCAAGGGCGCCGTCGAAGAAGCTTTGGGCAAACTGACAGGCGATGCGAAATTGCAAGCCGATGGCAAGGCTGACAAGCTTGCCGGGAAAATTCAAAATGCTGTCGGTGGGCTCAAGGATGAAGCCAAGCAAAAGCCCTGATTGCGATATATCGCGATCATCTGGCCTGCGTGATTTTGGAAACCTGATTTATGCTCTACTCGATTGTCGTGATCCTGCTGGTGATGTGGTTGCTGGGCTTTCTGGTGTTCCCGGTGCTCGGAGGATTGATCCATCTCGTGCTGCTGGTTGCGGTAATCGTGTTCGTCATGGGCCTGCTGCGCGGGCGCAGCGCCTGATTGCACGCGCTGCGGGTCCGTCATGATCGCTGATTTTCCACCTGGGGGTGATGCCACCGAGACCAGCCCAACGACCGTGCGTTTGCGGCAGGCACACCGGCTTGAAACCAGCCTGTTGCAGCATGCGGTTGACCGCGCGACCGCAGTCATCGGCTGGCCAGGCTTCGTGGTGGTATTGGGTCTTGGTCTTGTCGGCTGGATGATTGCGAATTGCGTTGCTGGCTGGACCGGGCTGCGTGTGCCCGATCCGCCGCCCTTTGATGGTCTGGTGACCGCCATGTCGGGCGGGGCACTGGTGTTCGCGGCGTTGATCCTGACAACCCAGCGCCGCGAGGACAAATTGGCCGACTATCGCGCGCAATTGATCCTCGAATTGTCCATCGCCAACGACCAGAAGATCGCCAAGATCATCGCATTGCTGGAAGAAAGCCGCCGCGATAACCCCGCAATCAGCAACCGGGTCGACATCGATAGGCCAGATCCGCGCGCGCATCGAAGCGCTGCGCACCCGCATGCGCGCCCAGGGACTTTCCGCCTGGATCGCCCTGAGCTCGGATCCGCATCTTTCGGAATACCTCCCACAGCGCTGGCAGTCGCGGCGCTGGCTGAGCGGCTTCGCCGGGTCCGCGGGCACGCTGGTCGTCACGGACGATTTTGCCGGCCTCTGGGTCGACAGCCGCTACTG
>CAIPWG010000599.1 GCA_903868655.1 uncultured Sphingomonadales bacterium | reverse complement strand
GAATTTGTCGACATGACCTATTGCATATGCGAAGCAAGCGGGGCGCTGATTGTGGGGCAATGTAAACAGCAATTCGTAATCATCGCCCCAGACCATTGCTTCGTTTTGGCGCTGTTCGGGCAGAGCTTCTACAAATGGCACAGCAGCAGATTCGATCGCCAGGGCAACCCCGCTGGCCTGCGCCATTCGCTGGGCATCGATCAGCAGGCCATCGGAAATGTCCATCATCGCAGTCACCTGCGGGGCCAGCGCGATCCCTTGCGCGATGCGTGGTTGGGGCCGCCGAAACGCGCCGGTATCCTTTCCTGTCAGGCCGTCGCGCAAGGCTTCGAATCCCAGCATGGCACCTCCCAGTGGACCCGTGATCCACAGCGTGTCACCCGCGCGCGCGCCGCTCCGCGAAGGCACCGGGCCATGGGTCGCTCGACCCAGCGCAGTCAGCCCATGGCTGCGACCGCCCGCGGGTGGCGCCACGGTATCTCCGCCCAGCAGCGGCACGCCAAACGCCTGCAAAGCCTCTCCCAGCCCTTGTGCAAACCGGGCATCGTCGGGCCCCAGCGCATAACCCAGCAGCACGCCAACTGGCGCTGCACCCTTGGCCGCAAGGTCCGACAAATTGGTCGCCACCAGTTTCCACGCGATGTCGGCCTCATCCTGCCCAGGCAGCCAGTGCACCCCCTCAACCATCATGTCGTGGGTGATGATCAGCGTTTCGCTGCCAAACGCGATCACTGCCGCATCATCGTACAAACCCCGCGCGGCCGGATCGGGCGCCAGCGCGCGCATCAGGGTCAGGAACTGTGCTTCGCGAGAGGCCATTATTCTCCCGTGAAGTTTGGCGCCCGTTTGTCAAGGATCGCGCTGACCGCTTCGGCATGATCGTGGGTTTCATGCGCAATCGCCTGATAAGCGGCAGACAGTTCCAACACATCATGCGCGCGCCCGTGCTGCGCCTCGCGCAGCAGTTTTTTGGTCAGGCGCAGCGCGCGTGCGGGGTTGGCAGCAATTTCTTCAGCAAGGCCGATCGCGGCGGGCAACAAGTCGTCGCTTGGCACCACGCGGCTGACCAGCCCGATCGATTGTGCGTAGGCCGCGTCAAAACTGCGCCCGGTCAGGAACAGCTCGGCCGCCAGCGAATACCCGACAATACGTTGCAACGTCCAAGCGCCACCATCGCCGGGCACAATTCCGACTTTGATGAAACTGGCTGCCATTTTTGCACTGTCGGCGGCAAGGCGAATGTCGCACAAGCACGCAAGATCGAGCCCCAGGCCAATGGCATGGCCATTGATCGCGGCAATCATCGGGATTTCGCAATCGAGCATGGCGCGCACTGCGCGCTGCACCCCGCGTCGATAATTGGCGCGCGTCGAATCCGGCTGCTCCAGCACGCCGATGCCCGTGCGCTCCTGCATCCCTTTGATATTGCCGCCACTTGAAAACGCGCGGCCCGCGCCCGTCAGCACGATCGCCGAAACCGAACGATCGTTGCCCAGTGCAAAGAACGTGTCGACTATCGAATCGCAATCCTCGATCGCGCCAATCGCATTGAGCGCCTCGGGCCGGTTCATGGTCAGGATCGCGACACGATTTTTGCGCTCGACAGTCAGGAAAGGGGTGCTGGCCATGACAATGCCTTTATATGTTTAAGCTTGCGGTTAAATGCCCGGTGCCACACCTGTTCCTTCGACGCAAACGCGCAACAGCGTCAGGATCGGCTTGACCGACACGCGCCGGCTCCTTAATCGTTCAGTTAAATTTTGGGATCAAAGGGAGTCGAAAGGCAATGGGCACGGCCTATATCGTAGACGCGGTTCGCACCGCTGGCGGACGCCGCAATGGTCGCTTGGCAGGTGTTCATCCAGTCGATCTTTCGGCGTTGACGCTCGATGCGATTGTGCGTCGCACCGGCATCGACCCGGCGGCGATCGATGATGTGATCATGGGCTGCGTCAGCCAGGGCGGCCAACAGGCCGGCCAGGTTGGCCGCAATGCTGTGCTCGCATCAAAATTGCTGCCGCAATCAACCCCTGCGGTCACGATCGACCGGCAATGCGGGTCCTCGCAGCAGGCGATCCAGTTTGCGGCGCAAGCCGTGATGTCGGGCGTGCAGGACGTGGTGATCGCCGCCGGGGTCGAAAGCATGACCCGCGTACCGATGGGCAGCACCGCGATCTTCCACATGAAAGAAGGCCTGGGCAATTACAAGTCACCCGGGCTTGAAGCGAAGTATCCCGGCGTGAACTGGTCGCAATTCATGGGCGCGGAAATGATCGTGCAAAAGCACGGCTTTACCAAGGAACAACTCGACCAGTTCGCGCTGTCGAGCCATCTCAAGGCCATTGCTGCAACACAAGCCG
>CAIPWG010000598.1 GCA_903868655.1 uncultured Sphingomonadales bacterium | reverse complement strand
CTCGGCCAGATGATTGGCCGACACCTCGATCATGGCGATGCTGGATGCTTCCAGCGGTTCGACAAATCCTGCGGAAACCCCGATCGCCACACAATTGGCTACCCAGAACCGTTCGCGATACCCGGAATTGATTGAAAGCCGCCGCGGTTCTGCCGGCAGCGGCTGACCCGAAATGGCGTAAACATAACGCTCCAGCGTGGCGATCGCTTCAGCTTCGGTGGCATAAGCGCTGGAATAGACATAGCCCACGCCGCGCCGCGTGGTCAGGCCAATATCCCAGGTCCAGCCCGCCGTTTGCGCGGTGGCAATCGTAGCGGACGCGATCGCATCCCCGGGCTGGGTGTAAGGTACTTGTACCGCCAAGGCCTTGTCCACGAACAGGACATCACGACAGTTGACCAAGGGTACTGCGTAAACCCGGTCGATAAGCACGCCATGGTTGCCGCTGCAATCGACGAACAGATCGCCCGCGACATCACCGTGCCGCGCGGTGCGCAGGGCCGCGATCGCGCCAGTGTCATCGACCTTGCAGCCGAGAATATCATCGCTGACATGACGTACCCCCAGCTTCGCCACGCAGTGATCCTTGATAAAGGACGATACTTTCTGCGCGTCAAAGTGATAGGCGTAATTGCAGACCCCTTCATAATCACGGTTGGCGCGGGCCTTGGGCGCAAGGCCACGCCGGCATAGCGCCGTTTGAAAACAGACCGCTTCGTCAAAGGCGGTCTGGTCTGCACCCACCCCAGCCGCAACCAGATCGACTTCGCCAAATTTGTGTGGCGGCGTGAACGGGTGGATGTAGCTATGCGTTTGCCCGCCAGCACGCTCGCGCCAGCCGACAAATTGCGATCCTTGCTTGAACGTGGCGTCACACGCAGCCAGAAAATCGGCCTCGCGCACACCGATCGCTTTCAGGCTTTGCCGGATCGTCGGCCAGGTGCCCTCACCCACTCCCAAAATCGGCACTGCGGGCGATTCCACCACTGTAATCGCCAGGTCATCGCGTTCGGCCAATCTTAGACGCGCCGCAAGAATTCCGGCCGTCAGCCAGCCCGCCGTGCCGCCACCGGCAATGACAATCGCGCGCGGTTCAGCCACCAATCTGCTCCTGCTGCCGCATTTTGCGCAAGATCAACGCGTTGATCTGCCCCGCCGACGCCACTTGCTGATAAATCCAGGGCAGAAATCCCTGCCGATGAAGGTCGACGACCGTTTCGGCGTTCAGCGTTGCCAGACGATCGTCGGCAATCGTAAACAGCCCGGCCAAAGTTTCCGCAGCACCATTGCCCAGATCGACGCGTACTTCGACTGGTTCGATCAGATCGAGCGCTTCGAGAGCAGCGACATATCTGCGTGTCAACTCGGCGCCTTTGACCATTGCCTCCAGCGCATCGAGCACGCCTTGCAAGCGTTCGGAGGGGCGTCCATCAGAAAAGAACAGGATGTCGCCCAGTTCGCGGCTCAGGCGCGGGCTGTCCAGATCGACCATCAGCGTGTTGCGGTCGGGCGATGTGGCGCTTTGCTGGACAGCAAAAGGCTCACGCCGGATCGCCAGCGGCACATAACCGGCATCCCAGCCGCCGCGTGCCAGAAACAGGTTTTCATCGCTGGCAAAGCCCAGCACTGCCCCCAATTCGTACTCACCTGAAAAAGGCGACTTGCGAAAAAACAACGGGTAGGAACTGACCAGCGCAGGGATTTCACTGGCCACCACGCTGACCATGCCAAGGTCATCGCCAAAGGCAGCGCCATGGACATTGGCCAGACGCAGCATACGATGCGCTGCGAAATCCAGTGGAACATAGTTTGCCATAATTTATTGACCTGCCTTGACGATAAAAATACTATTTAAAATATAACGCCGACTAATGAGATTATCATGCGTGATATCGAAGTATACACCAACGTTGACGCTCAATATTTCAACGAACACATTCTAACGCAACACCGACCTGCCGTCTTAAAAGGACTGGTGTCACATTGGCCGTCTGTAACCATGACAACCGATACATTGGTCGATCACCTTGTCAAAACCGGCACCGACATTCCCGTTGCCTATTTTGCTGCCGATCCGGAATGGCAGGGACGCATGTTCTACGCCGAAGGCTACACCGCTTTCAACTACCAGCAGGAACGATCGACGCTGGCCGACTTTTTCGCGCGACTTGTGCAAGAAGCTCAATCGCCGAGACCTGCTGCGCTGTTTGCCGGATCGCTGGCGCTGGCGGGACATTTCCCGCAGTTTTTGACCGACAACCACATCAATGGCTTCATCCCGGCCAACCAGTTGATCCAATCGATGTGGATCGGCAATCACACGTTGACCGCGCCACATTACGACAATGTCGAAAACATCGCCTGTGTTGTTGCCGGACGCCGCCGGTTCACCCTGTTTCCCATCGAACAGTATCCCAATCTCTATGTCGGACCGCTCGATCTGACGCCTGCGGGCCAACCGATCAGTCTGGTCGATATCCGTGCGCCCGATTTTGACCGCTTTCCCAAGTATCGCCAGGCCGAGGCCGAGGCGCTGACCGCGGTGCTCGATCCGGGTGACGCGATCTATATCCCCACGCTGTGGTGGCATGGCGTGGAATCGCTCGATCCCATCAACATCATGGTGAACACGTGGTGGCGCGATGTACCGAGCTATTTTGGTTCGCCTACCACCGCGCTGATGCACGCTGTGCTCGCCTTGCGCGATTTGCCTGCGCATCAGCGCACTGCGTGGCAGGCAGTGTTCGACCATCTCGTATTTGAAACCAATGGCCCCGCGCTCGACCACTTGCCAGCGGCCGCGCGTGGAATGTTTGGCGATCTGACCCGCAGCAGTGCAGCGCAAATCCGACACGTTCTGACCCAATTGAAAGTGTGAAAAAGCCGGGCCCGCATTGCATTCGTGCAGAACGCGGGCCCGGCTTTCCCGGGGGGTTAACCGAT
>CAIPWG010000597.1 GCA_903868655.1 uncultured Sphingomonadales bacterium | reverse complement strand
CGTGGAGTGTATGTGGCTGGGTAATAATGCCTTTTATGAAGCTCGAGCAGTTCGAAATAACGATGTCATATTCTGAGAAATCAAGTGATTCAACTGCCTGTGGCATGAGCGCGCGAGAGTAATTAATGCCTTTGCGTACGAACGGCTTATTTTGTAAGAAAGAGGTACGTATATCCCATTTCTCATAGCGATGTTTCGTACCCTCTGCATCGTAAATAAGCGTGTAGACCGGGGCTGATGGAAACATCTCGTGTAGCACTTGTAATACGTTCTCAGCGCCACCGTTTTTAACTAGATAGTCGTGGGCAAGAGCGATTTTCACGGGTTTCTTACTGCTATCTTCAACCGCCACGATCGCCGCCGTGATCTTCACCCACACCTGCATCGCCAAACCTCGACCCCGTTGTGCCCCGCGCGCTGCGTGCGGGCGCGACGGGGGACAAGTCAAGCGCGAAACCGCCTTGGCCATTGGCCCCGGGCACGAGAGCCCCTACATTGCGCGCATGAACGACATGTCCAACGCCCCTGCCGCCCAGTCCGATCTTCCCCAGGTCATCCGTCGGCTCGACTATCAGCCACCAGCCTGGCTGGTGCCGACGATCGATCTGGATTTTTCGCTGTCGCTCGATGCCACCGGCGTGCGGTCCACGCTCCATGTGGTGCGTCAGGCAGCGGGCGCGGCGCTGCGGCTCAACGGTGATGGGATCGCAGTCGCGTCCTTGCGCGTCGATGGGCAGGCCCACACTGCCTGGAGCATGGATGGCAATGACCTGGTCATCCACTTGCCCGCCGATGATCACCGGGTGACGATTGAAACCGTGATCAACCCGGTCGCCAACACCCAGCTATCCGGGCTTTACGCGTCGGGCGGGCTGTTGTGCACGCAATGCGAGGCCGAAGGATTCCGCCGCATCACCTTTTTCCCCGACCGGCCCGATGTGCTCAGCCGTTATGCGGTGCGCATGACCGGCAGCAAAGCGCAATTTCCGGTGCTGCTGTCGAACGGCGATCCCATCGCGCAAGGCGACAACGCCGATGGCACGCATTGGGCGCAGTGGAATGATCCGTGGCCCAAACCTTCGTATCTGTTCGCGCTGGTGGCGGGCACGCTGGTTGCCGCGCGCGACCGGCTTGTGACGCAGTCAGGCCGCGCAGTCGATCTGGCGATCTGGGTGCGCCCGGGCGATGAAACCCGCACCGATCATGCCATGCGCAGCCTGATCGCGTCCATGGCGTGGGACGAGCGGGTCTATGGCCGCGAATACGATCTGGATGTGTTCAACATCGTCGCGGTGTCCGATTTCAACGCCGGGGCGATGGAGAACAAAGGGCTGAATATTTTCAACACCCGCTACATTCTCGCCGATCCAGAAACCGCCAACGACGGCGATTATGACGCGATCGAAGGCGTGGTGGCACACGAATATTTCCACAACTGGTCGGGCAATCGGGTCACCTGCCGCGACTGGTTTCAGCTATCGCTGAAAGAAGGCTTTACGGTCTTGCGCGATCAGCAGTTCAGCGCTGATCAGGGTTCGCCCCCGGTCAAACGAATCGAAGATGTGCGGATTTTGCGCGCGGCCCAGTTTCCAGAAGATTCCGGTCCGCTGGCACACCCGATCAGACCCGATTCGTATCAGGAAATCAGCAATTTCTACACGGCAACCGTCTACAACAAAGGTGCCGAGGTGATTCGCATGATGACCGTGCTGGCTGGTCCTGAACGGTTCCGGCAGGGCACCGATCTCTATTTCGACCGCCATGACGGCGAAGCCGCGACGTGCGAGGATTTCGTCAAGGCCATCGAGGAGGGTGCCGGGCTTGATCTGACGCAGTTTCGCCACTGGTATGCGCAAGCAGGGACCCCACGCGTCGAGGTTGCGCTGACGCATCAGGGCGATACCGTGACCGTGACGCTGACCCAGACCGTGCCGCCAACGCCGGGCCAACCCGACAAACAACCGATGGTTATCCCGCTGCGCACCGCGCTGTTTGATCGGGCAACCGGGCAACATACCGGTGAAACCCTGCTGGTGCTGACCGAGACGGAACAGACTTTTGTGTTCACCGGCCATGCCACGCGACCGGTGCTGTCGATCAATCGCGGGTTTTCCGCACCGGTCGCGATTCATTTCCCCGTGCCCGATGCCGATCTGGTGTTTCTGGCGGCGCACGACGACGATCCGTTTGCCCGCTATGAAGCGATGCAACAGTTGGTGGTGCAACATCTGGTCGCGGTCATCTCCGACCGCGTGACACCCCCCGAGCGCGATGCAGGCCGAGCCGCGATTGCCGAGGCTTTGGCGGCCGTGCTGACCGATCCGGCGCTGGACGACCTGATGCGTGGCGAGCTGGTGATCCTGCCTGGCGAGACGTATCTCGCCGAGCAATTGCCTGCGGTCGATCCGGTGCGCGTGCGTGCAGAGCGTGAAGCGCTCAAGGCCTGGCTGGGCATGACACTGGCGAACGAGTGGCATGCACTTCACGACCGCACGTGCGCTGTCGCCTATAGCCTTGACGCCGCCGAACATTTGCTTGTCAAGGTTTTTCTCAAGCCTGGTCTGGAAGTATTAAACAACTATCACTTTCCTTCAACACGCGTTCACGTGGAACTTGTCGGATCCAAGATCCATGACCTGGTATCAGACCAGTCATTTATCCCCAAAGGGAATGAACCGTTCAAGGGGAACATCGATATCAAGAAGATCAAGAATACTATAAAAAAACTTGGCGCCGGCAAAATCGCCTTTATACGGATGGAGGCGACGACAAACCTCATTGGCGGACAGCCCTTTTCGATGCAGAACCTTAAGGATGTGAGGAAAATTGCGACGGAGAACAACGTGCCGCTCATCATCGACGGTAGCCTCATCGGTGAGAATGCCTATTTTATCAAGAAGCGTGAGAAGGGTTATGCCAACAAGTCGCTGCGCGAAATTCTGAGGGAAATGATGAGCTATGCGGACCTTTTATATATGTCGGGACGCAAGAGCGGTAGTGCTCGTGGTGGATTGATTGCTACAAATAATAAGCAGTGGTTCGACCAGTTGATGACTTGGCTGCCCGTATATGAAGGATTTTCTACATACGGTGGCATGTCAACGAAGGAACTTGAGGCCATGGCTGTGGGTCTAAAGGAGATGACTGATCCGGAGGTGGCGGTGTTGGGGGTCGTTGAGAACAATTTGATATATTCGAGCCGTCCATTAGGTCGCTGTTCGCCGCCCATGTTTCATTTTCTCCTGTTATATACGCTTTGCTCGAGGATCACTCGTTCATAATAACTACATACCAAAGCTTCTTTGCTAGGAAGAATGACTAACGTTAGTGTAATGTTCGCATGAGACTTAAGCCCTGTGGGTACCTACCATTAGGACG
>CAIPWG010000596.1 GCA_903868655.1 uncultured Sphingomonadales bacterium | reverse complement strand
TGGGCTTTTGATCGTCCGTCAAGTTCAGCTGCTTGGCGGTTCGAAGCAAAAAACCGGTTCCCACTTTTTTGTGTTGTGCTTTAAAGCCGCGCCACAATGGCTACTGACACCCCGCCCGACGACGCTCCGCCGCAGGATCCCACCCCACCGGAACCGGTGGCGTTTCGCATTCGCCGCAGCGCAACAGGCTGGCCCCTGCGGTTTTGGCAGGCCCTGACCGCCCGGCGCTGGGCGCGTCGTCTGACGATCGCAATGCTCTTGGTCGCGCTGGCCTATGGCCTGCTGTGGGTCGCGGTCATTCGCACATTGCCGAGCGCGGACAAGCTGCTGACGTATCAGCCGCCGCTGCCCACGATGGTGCGGGGCAACGATGGCGAAATCGTATCATCGTTCGCGCGCGAGCGCCGGGTGCAATTGCGTTATGTGGATTTTCCGCAGCCGTTGATCGGCGCATTCCTGTCGGCCGAAGACAAATCGTTTTTTTCGCACCACGGGGTCGATGTCACCGGGCTGGCCGGGGCGATGGTTGATTACGTGACGAAATACGGCACCGGATCGCGTGCGCGCGGCGGATCGACCATTACCCAGCAGGTGGCCAAAAACCTGTTGATCGGCAACGAATATTCGGTGACGCGAAAGCTGAAGGAAATGTTGCTCGCGATGCGCATCGAGGCGGTGCTGACCAAGCAGCAAATCCTCGAACTCTATCTCAACGAAATTCCGCTCGGGCGGCAGAGCTTTGGCGTCCAGGCGGCATCACGCGCCTATTTCGACAAGGACGTTGGTGAATTGAAACTGCACGAGGCTGCATTTCTGGCCATCCTGCCCAAAGCACCTGAAACGTATGGCCGTGCCAAATTCGTCGACAAGGCGATGGCACGGCGTAACTGGGTGCTCGATCAGATGGTCAAGAATGGCTATGTCAGCCGCACTGAGGCCGACAGTGAAAAGGCACAGCCGCTTGGCCTGGTCCCGCGCCGTGCCGACAATTACACCAGCGATGCCGGCTATTTTCTTGAAGAAGTGCGCCGCCAGTTGATCGCACAGTTCGGGGAAAACGCCGACGATGGCGTCAACAGCGTCTACGCCGGCGGTCTATGGATACGTACCTCGCTTGATACCCGGCTACAGACCGCTGCGCAGGATGCGCTCCGCGCGGGCCTGATCCGTTATGCCGCCGGGCATGGCTGGCACGGGCCGATCGCCACGATCGATCCGGCGCAATGGCAGGGCCAACTGATCGGCAGCAACATTTCGCTGCGCTATCTCGACTGGCGCGTGGGTGTCATCATCGACCGGGCAGGATCGGACGGACGTATCGGTTTTGCCGATGGCAGCACGGGTGCAGTGTCGGGCCTGTTCAACACGATCAAGCCCGGCGACGTCGTGGCCGTGGCCCCGAATGGCGGCGGCTGGGCCTTGCGAATCCTGCCCGAAGTGTCGGGCGGGATGGTGGTGCAAGACCCTGAAAACGGGCGTGTGCTGGCGATGCAGGGCGGGTTTGATGCACGCCTTGGATCGTTCAATCGCGCCACCCAGGCCAGCCGTCAGCCCGGATCTGCGATCAAACCCTTTGTCTACGCCACCGCGCTTGATAACGGGTTAAGCCCTGCCTCGATCGTGCTTGATGGCACATTCTGCGTCTATCAGGGCGCGGCACTGGGCCAGAAATGTTTCAAGAACTTCGGCGACGAAGGCGCAGGTGGCAGCCACACCATGCGCTGGGGTCTCGAACAGTCGCGCAACCTGATGACCGTGCGTATCGCCAATGACATCGGCATGGAAAAAGTCGTGCGGACGATAAAGTCGGTCGGGATCGGCGATTATCAACCTTATCTGTCGATGGCTTTGGGCGCAGGCGACACCACCGTGGCGCGGTTGGTCAATGCCTATGGTGCGCTGGCGGATCATGGCCGCCTGCATGATCAGACGTTGATCGATTTCGTGCAGGACCGAAACGGCAAAGTGATCTGGCGTGCGGACAAGCGCACATGTGACACGTGCAACATGGCGCAGTGGGATGGCAAAGCGATGCCCCGGTTCAAGCCGACCGGACGCCAGGCGCTCGATGCCCGTACCGCTTACCAGGTGGTCCATATGCTCGAAGGCGTGATCGTGCGTGGCACGGCAGCCAGCTTGCACGACCTCAATCTTCCGCTGTTTGGCAAAACCGGTACGACGTCTGGCCCAACCAATGTGTGGTTTGTCGGTGGATCATCGCGGATCATTGCCGGCATCTATCTGGGGTACGATCAGCCGCGCAGTCTGGGCGGCTATGCCCAAGGCGGGCGCATCGCCGCGCCGGTGTTCAAGCAGTTCCTGCTGGCCACGCGTGACCAGTGGCCCTCGACACCGTTTATTGCGCCCGAAGGTGTCCGTCTGGCCAAAATCGACCGCGTTTCGGGCAAGCACGTGTTCGAAGGCACGGCTGACGATCGCGATCCCAAGGCATCGGTGATCTGGGAAGCGTTCAAACCCGATAGCGAACCGCGCCGCACCAGCCGCGACTTGCAGGTGTCGACTCGTGCAGCGGTACTCGACGCGCTGCACAAGGCTTATGCTGCGCGCTATGGTGCGCCGCTTGCCGGCGCAGATGCAGGTGATAGCGTGGATGAACAGGGCGATGCCAATTAAACCTGCCCCGAGGGGCAGGGCATGTCTTCGCTTGAGAGACGCTGGAACTGTGATACCTTGCGGCGCATGATATCCCAACGCCTCGCTGCGGCTGCCGCCGCACTCTCGCTCGCCCTCGTCCCTTTTGCGGCGCATGCCGATCTGGCCGTGGGAACAACCGCACCCGATTTTACGACACAAGGCGCGCTTGCAGGCAAGGAATCGACGGTGACGCTCAAGGCGCTGCTGTCGAAGGGCCCGGTCGTGCTCTATTTCTTCCCCAAGGCATTCACCCCGGGGTGCACGCTGGAAGCCCACGCCTTCGCAGAAGCAACCGCCGATTTTGCCAAGGCTGGCGCAACCGTGGTTGGCATGTCGAGTGACAATATCGACTCGCTGAAGAAATTTTCGACACTCGATTGCCGCGACAAGTTTACCGTGGCTTCTGCGTCGCCGGCCGTAATCAAGGCTTATGATGTGCCCCTGATGTTTGGCGGCAAAGATACCGGCCTGTCCAATCGCACCAGCTATGTGATCACGCCCGATGG
>CAIPWG010000595.1 GCA_903868655.1 uncultured Sphingomonadales bacterium | reverse complement strand
TTGAGCCGCGAGGCTGAATAAGGCTGCGTGCACTGGCTCGATCCAACCATGACACGCATCGCGGTATCGGCATCGGGATTGGGCAGCATCGAATGCGCCAACCACTCATATTCGCTGGAATAGACATTCAGTTCGGTGCCGAACGGGTGCGCATCGACTGCGCCATGGGCGCGGGCATAGACCAGATCACGCTCTTCATGGCTGAATGGCCGTCCTTCGAGATTGCCCTCGACCAGATACGCGTTGGAAAATGGGCGCAAGCTTTCAAAAAACCACCGCGCCCGCGCCGCGCCGGGGAAATTGCGCCGCAAGCTGTGTTCGGTCTGCAGGAGATCGATCGCCGCCACACACAGCAAAGCTGCCCCGAGCCCAGACGGGATGACCCAAACCAAAGCGCCGCTTGCCACCACACCGATCAGTCCAAACAGCACCAGCAGCAGCGCGACCCAGATCACCGCGTTGCGGCGCAACGGATGATCGTGCAGCAGCCCCTTCAAAAGACTGATGGTATTGTCCTGACTGTTCGCAGTCGCTCTGCCCATTGCCGTGTCCTCAGAAATCAGCCGCCACACTTTTCAAAACGTGGTTAAGCCATCACCGCGCAAGACTCCGCAGTGTTGCGCGCCAAGCCGTTAAACAGGTTGCGATGCCGCTCGTGGCATAGCGTCGCTTGGCCCTGCTGCTGCGCCTGTGGAACACCGTATCGATGAAAGGTATCGTTTTCAATCTGCTGGAAGAGGTCGTTACGAACGCCCATGGCGCTGTCGCCTGGGCCGACATGATCGATGTCTCCGGCGTGAGCGGTATTTACACATCGCTTGGATCATACCCAGACGCCGAAATGGTCGCGTTGGTCGATACTGCGGCGAACGTTTTGCACCATTCATCGGCAGATGTGCTCCGCTGGTTCGGACGCTCTGCCATGCCGTTGCTCGCCA
The DNA here is from genome assembly GCA_903868655.1 of uncultured Sphingomonadales bacterium. Classification (GTDB taxonomy): domain Bacteria; phylum Pseudomonadota; class Alphaproteobacteria; order Sphingomonadales; family Sphingomonadaceae; genus Novosphingobium. The sequence goes on along the minus strand of CAIPWG010000595.1, from coordinate 3,680 downwards.
CGCGGTTTGAGCACCTGTTTGCCAAGCACACCACCACACGCAGCTTCGTCTGCAGTGTGAACGCGATCATTCATCCTGAAGTCCGCAAGCTCTATTCGGGTGCAGGCTGTCCGCATTTTCATTTCACCGACCGCGACGACGGCGCCTTGATCATCGGGTATCAATCGCCGCGCCGGCTTTGCGCCCTGGCCGAAGGTTTTGTGCTGGGCGCGTCGGACCACTTTGGCCAAACCGTCAGAGTTGAACACCTGGCATGCATGGCCGAAGGCCATCCGCTGTGCCGGCTCGCGGCACATTGGCCCGCATGAAACACGACCGCATCCTGCCCCCCGAGGCCGCACTCGACCAAGCCCGGTTCGAACGGCTGGAGCGCCAGCTTGGCCGCGAACGCAAGGCGCGCCAGGTGGCCGAGGCGATTGCTGAAAACGGTCTGCGCGAACTTTACGAAAGCAAACGGTTCCTGGCCTTGCTGCAACGGATCACAGACCGCGCCAACAAGGCTGATGGCCTGACCGAAGCTCTGTCCTTCGCGCTCAGCGAGATCTGCGCCGAAATGGGCTGGGATTTCGGCAATGCCTATCTGGTGCGATCAATGCAGGAAGCTATCGCTTGCGACTGTTGGCATGTTGCCAACCCTGAACATCTGATGCCCTTTGTCGAAGCCTCGCGCCATGGCACCTTCAGGCGTGGGCATGGCCTGCCTGGCCGCGTGATCAGCGAACCCCATGCGCACTGGGTTGACGATGTACGGGCAGAAGGCAATTTTTCCCGGCGCGAAGAGGCGATTGCCTGCCGTGTCGTCGCCGGCTGCGCATTTCCGATCATGGCAGGCAGCGAAGTTGTTGCTGTTTATGAATTTTATGCTCGCAAGACGATCGAGGCCAGCGCTGTGGTGGTGGAAACCATCGCCCAAATCGGTATTCAGTTGGGCAGAGTGGCCGAACGTGAACAGGCGCGCGAAGCCTTGCTGCGCGATGCCTTGCACTATCCGCTGACGACTTTGCCCAACCGCGTGCTGCTGCACGAACGCGCCAGCAGCGCCTTTGCCCGGATTCCCGAAGATGGCAAGGGCATCGCCGTGCTGGTGATCGATCTCGACGGGTTCAAGGCGGTCAACGACAAGCTGGGCCACCACGCCGGCGATTGTCTGCTGGTGGCAACAGCTGCGCGGCTGCGCGATGCGATCGATGAATGTGTCGGCGGAGAAAGCGTTTGGCGCCCGTCGCCACGTACCGCAGGAACGGTTGGCGACCGGGCGTTGCGTACTCGCGCAACATTGGCGCGTACCGGCGGCGACGAATTCGTGGTGCTGCTGGAAAATGTCACCGACGAACAGCTACCACAAACCATCGCAGACGCTTTGCAAGCCGAATTGTCATTGCCGTTTTCGGTAGGCCGCGACGAAGTGGCGATTGGTGCGTCGATCGGCATTGCCCTCAGCAATGCCGAATACAGCGATTACGATGAAATTCAGCGCGATGCCGATCTGGCCATGTATGAGGCCAAGGCCGGCGGGCGCGGCAAGACCATTACGTTTACCCATTCACTGGGCACCGCAGTGCGCGATCGCATGGCGCTGGAACGCGACTTGCGCGACGCGATCCGCGAAGACCAGTTTGTCCTGCATTTTCAAGCCATTCTCGACCTCGCTGCGGGCACGGTCGAAGGCTATGAGGCTCTGGTTCGCTGGAACCATCCGCAACGCGGCCTGATCCCGCCAGGCGATTTCATTCCCACCGCCGAAGCCACCGGTTTGATCATCTTTATCGGGGACTGGGTCCTGCGTGAGGCCTGCCGGGCGATTTCGCGGCTGCACGTGACACTGGCCAACGGCAACGCGCCCGATGCCAATATGCCGTGGGTTGCGGTGAACATCGCGCCACAACAGTTTCTTCAGCCCGACTTTATTCCGTATCTGCGCGGCGTGATCATGGAAACCGGGATACCCGCGCAATGCCTGAAACTGGAAGTGACCGAGGGCGTGGCCGTGCTCGATGCCGAGCGCACCCGCCAAGTGCTCGAAGAATGCCGCGATATCGGCATCCGCGTCGGTCTCGATGATTTCGGCACTGGCTATTCGTCGCTCTCCTATCTCCATTCGCTGCCATTCGACACGATCAAGATCGACCGCGCATTTGTCGCCGCGCTCAATCAGCCCAAAAGCCGCAAGATTGTTCGGACCATTCTCGATCTGGCAGGGAACCTTGACTTGACAGTGGTCGCCGAAGGGATTGAAACCGCCGACCAGCAGGCGGCCCTGACCACGATGGGTTGCGGCATGGGCCAAGGGTTTCTGTTGAGCATGCCGCTTGAGGAACTTGCGGCCTTTGCCTTGCTGGCTGAAGGATCGCCCTATGCACGGGGTCGCGCAGCGCGCCGTCGACAGGGTGTCAAAGCGGCCAAACCGCGCCTGCAGAGCCATCCGGCCTGAACGTCAACATTCCACGACGTTGACTGCCAGACCGCCTTGCGACGTTTCCTTGTACTTGTCGCGCATGTCGTGACCGGTCTGACGCATCGTTTCAATCACTTTGTCCAGACTGACCATATGCGTTCCATCACCCAGCATGGCGAGGCGTGAGGCGTCAATTGCCTTGACCGCGCCCATCGCATTGCGTTCGATGCACGGGATCTGGACCAGTCCCCCGACCGGATCGCAGGTCAGACCGAGATTGTGCTCCATGGCGATTTCTGCGGCATTTTCGATCTGCCCATTGTTACCGCCAAGCGCTGCAGTCAAACCGCCGGCCGCCATCGAACAGGCCACACCGACTTCACCCTGGCATCCGACTTCGGCGCCCGACAGCGATGCGTTGCGTTTGTACAACGCACCAATCGCAGCGGCGGTCAGCAGAAATGTCCGCTTTCCCTCGCACGTGCCTCGATAGCATCGTTCGTAATATCGCAGAACGGCAGGAATGATCCCGGCCGCGCCATTGGTGGGTGCCGTCACGACTTTGCCGCCCGCGGCATTTTCTTCGTTGACCGCCATGGCCCACAAGTTGATCCAATCGAGCACCGCAAGCGGGTCGCCCAGTGTGGTCTGCTGACGGCTGGCGAGTTCGCGCGTCAGCACGGCGGCGCGGCGCTGCACTTTCAGCCCGCCGGGCAGCACGCCTTCGTTGCGCGTGCCGCGATCGATGCACTGCGACATGGTGTCGGCGATCAGGTCGATCCCCGCCAGCACCTCTTCGCGCGGGCGGCGCGCGCATTCGTTGGCCAGCATGATGTCGGCAAAAGTGATCGAATCGCGCGCGCCAATCTCAAGCAATTCAGCAGCGGAGACGAAATCGTGCGGGATATCGGCATCGCTGTCGCCTTCGCGCATGTTGCCGCCAGCCTCATCCTCATCGAGCACAAACCCGCCGCCTACCGAGTAATAATGACGCTGGTCGAGTACCGTGCCCGCAGCATCGCGTGCCGTGATCACCATGGCATTGCTGTGGAATGGCTTGCGTTCGCGCATCCAAAAATGGATATCGCGCGCCGGAACAAACGCGATCTCATGCTCGCCCATCAGCGGCAAGCGACTGTTCGTATAAACATCGGCCACGATAGCGGGCACACGATCCGCATCAACGGTGGCAGGAATTTCACCAGCCAGGCCAAGGATCACTGCGCTGTCAGTGGCATGGCCCCTGCCCGTCAATGCCAGCGAACCATATAACCCCACCTCGACG
>CAIPWG010000594.1 GCA_903868655.1 uncultured Sphingomonadales bacterium | reverse complement strand
GCTATCGAGTTCATCGCCAAGCAGCACATATGTCGGGCAGGTTGCCGTGCAGAACCCGCAATGCACGCATTTGCGGATCACGCTTTCGGCGACGGCGGTATCGGGATCTGCCAGGGCGGTCGGGGAAAATCGGGTCTGCATTTCAAATTTCCCCAAACCGGCCGGTTTCGAACACGCCATCGGGATCAAAGGCCCGCCGTACGCGCGTCTCCAGCGCGGATACTCCGGGTGTTTGCGGATGACGCGCCGGGATTTGCGCGCGCAAGTCAGCGGCGGCGCGCAACAGATCGGCATGCCCGCCGGCGGCTTCCACCAACGCGCGGATCGCACCATCGACACGCGAGCCCACCCACAGCAGGCCACCCGCCCAATCCATCAACCAGCGCGCACCGGTCATTTCCAGCGCTTCGATCAAGCCCGGAGCGTGCGCCGCCGGCACGACTACGCGCCACAGCAGCGGGGCATCTCCCAGCGCTGCGACCGTCGCAAAGCTCTGCCACACCGCATCGGCTTCGCTGTCGTCCAGCACGCGCAGCGGGGCAATGTCGGCCAGCAATGCAGCCAGCAGCGCCCGGCGTGCGGCAACCGAAGGCGCAAACCCTTCAAGCCGCAGCACGGTCAATCCCGATTGGTGCGCCGCCGCCGCGACCGAGGCCTGAGACCCCATCGCTTTGCTCATTGCCAGGACCGCCGCGGGGGTCGACAGCCCGTCGAGCGCCACGGTCTGTTGCATTTCAGCGCGCGGCAGCGTTTTGACATGCAGTTCGGTCAGCGCAAACAGCCGCCCCCAGCTGCCACAGGCGAGCTTGGGCAGATCATACCCGGTCACATTCTTGGTGACTTTGGCGCCCGCCACAAATGCCTCGCCACGCCCTGACACAGCCGAAAGCCCGAGCAAGTGATCGCGCGCAGCGCCGCGCGACAATCGCCGCGAACCTGCAACACCAGCAGCAAACACGCCACCGACAGTCGCAGCGCCCGATGCCAATCCATAAATCGGGCCATGATCAAACGGTTCGAATGCCAGCATCTGGCCATGTGCTCTGAGCAGGGTTTCCACTTCGGCCAGCGGTGTACCTGGACGCACTGTCAGCACCAGCTCGGCCGGATCATAATCGACGATCCCGGAAAAACCGCGCATGTCGACTGTCATAACCGGGCCGGTTATCGGCGCACCAAACGCCGCCTTGCTGCCACCACCGCGCAAGGCCAGCCGGGCCTTGTCAGCCCGCGCAGTTTCAACCAGCGCGACCAGTTCCGCCACCGTCTGCGGAGAAGCTGAAAGCGATCCCGCCATCAAAATCTCGGCAAATCGGGAAATGCGGTCTTGCCATGGTGAACATGCACCGGTCCGGCTTCGGCGCAGCGATGCAGCAACGGAAAGACTTTGCCCGGATTGAGCAGGCCAGCCGGATCGAACGCTGCCTTCAGACCGCGTTGCTGATCCAGTTCGCGATCGGTGAACATGGTCGACATCAGATCGCGCTTTTCCACGCCCACGCCGTGTTCACCGGTCAACACACCGCCCACTTCGACGCACAGCCGCAAAATATCCGCGCCAAACGCTTCGGCTTTGTCGAGTTGGCCCGGCACATTGGCATCGTACATGATCAACGGATGCAGATTGCCGTCGCCCGCATGAAACACATTGGCCAAACCCAATTCGTAATGCGCCGACAGTTCGGCCATGCGCCGCAGCACCTGCGCCAATTGCCGGCGTGGAATCGTGCCATCCATACAATAATAGTCAGGCGAAACGCGCCCCACCGCCGGAAATGCAGCCTTGCGTCCCGCCCAGAATTTCAGACGGTCGGCCTCGTTTTCAGAAATGCGGCAGCTGGTGCAGCCATAGCTTTGCGTGATCGCGCGGACTTGCTCGATCAGATGGTCGCATTCAGCCTGCGGCCCATCGAGCTCAATGATCAGCAGCGCCTCGGCATCGAGCGGATAGCCCGCCCCGACAAATGCTTCGGCAGCATGGGTTGCCGCCTTGTCCATCATTTCCATCCCGGCGGGAATGATCCCGGCCGCGATGATCGCGGCCACAGCTTCGCCTGCGGCTTCGACTTCGGCAAAACCGATCAGCAACGCGCGCGCGGTTTCCGGCCGCGGCAGGATCGCCACGGTCACCTCGGTCACGACGCCCAACAAGCCCTCGGACCCGACCACGATCCCCAACAGATCGAGCCCGTCGGCCTCCAGCGTGCGCCCGCCCAGGCGCAACACTTCGCCGTCGATCAGAACGATTTCAACCCCCAGCACATTGTTGGTGGTCAACCCGTATTTCAGGCAGTGAACCCCGCCAGAATTTTCCGCGATATTGCCGCCGATCGAACAGGCAATCTGGCTCGACGGATCAGGCGCGTAATAGAACCCGGCGTCTTCGACAGCGCGGGTAATCGCCAGATTGGTCACCCCGGGCTGGGTCACGACCAGCCGGTCCTGATAATCGATATCGAGAATGCGGTTGAACCGCCCCATGCCCAACAACACCGCATCGGCCAGCGGCAAGGCCCCACCCGACAACGACGTGCCCGACCCGCGCGGCACGACTTTGACCCCCTGATCGTGGCACCAGCGCAAGACTTGCGACACTTGCGCGGTCGTCTGCGGCAGCACGGTCAGCAAAGGCGGCTGACGATAGGCGGTCAACCCGTCGGATTCATACACCCGAAGCGCGTCGGGATCGTCGATCACACCATCGGGAACGATCGCGCGCAGCGCCGATGCGATCGTTTCGCGACGCGCCACGATCTTTTCGTCAACGTGTGGCATGGCAAGCATTTCATCGACTCCCAGGCCCGTCATCGCGAGCGCATACGTAACAATAGACAAGCCCTAGACGACTCGGTAGCGTGAAAAAATAAAATTCACTCTTTCTTGAAAAGAAATATGACCGACGCCAGCGACTACGATCTGTTTGCCCGCATCGCCGAATTGGGCAGTATTTCTGCGGCTGCGGCGCGGCTGGGCATTTCCGCACCGATGGCGTCAAAACGGCTGGCTCGGCTCGAAGCGCGACTGGGCGCGCGGCTGATCAACCGTTCCACCCGCCGCATCGTGCTGACTGGGGCTGGCCAGACGTTTCGCGACGATGCTGTGGCCATTCTCAACGCGATCCAGGCCGCAGAGGCGCGGCTGGCGGGTACCACACAAACGCTGTCCGGTCCCTTGCGGGTATCGGCGCCGACCTCGTTTGGACGGATGCATGTCGCGCCTTATCTGAAACCGTTTCTGGAGGCCCACCCCCAGATCGAATTCACGCTCGACCTCAGCGACCGGTTTGTCGATGTGCTGGGTGACGGGGTCGATCTGGCATTGCGCATTTCGCGAGGCATGCCCGCCTCGCTCACATCGTGGGTATTGGCACCCAACCGGCGCATCCTGTGCGCATCACCGGCCTATCTCGATCGCAACGGCCGGCCCGCCACGCTGCGCGACCTGCACCAGCACATGTTGCTTGCGGCACAAGGCCAATCGCCCTGGCGGCTGGCAGGTCCCGAAGGTGCGGTAACATTCGATGTCAAATCCGCGGTACAGACCAATTCGAGCGAAGTGGTGCGCGAACTGGCGCTGACCGGGCTTGGCATCGCGCTGCGATCGCTGTGGGATGTCAACGCGGATCTGGCGGCGGGACGGCTGGTGCGCGTGCTCGACAACCACGAAGGGCTGACCGATGTGCACATCCAGGCCGTCCATTTGCGCCATGCCACGCAACCCAGACGCGTGACCGCATTTATCGACTATCTGCGCGGCCTGTATCAACCGATCGCACCGTGGGAACGGTAACGCCTAACCGGCTGGTACCAGACGGTAGTGGCTGACACCCCATTCGTTGCCGCCTGAATGGCCAAACAGGCCTTCGGTGGCCAGATAGAACAACCGCCAGCGACGACGCCACAATGCTGCATCGGGGCCATAAACTTCGCCCAACACCTGATCTATTGCGGCGCGGTTGGCATCGAACCGGGCCAGCCAGTCGCGCGCGGTGCGGGCGTAATGTTCACCCGACCAGCGCCATTGGTCTTCCAACGTGAACAAGGTCGGGAACTGTCCGATCAAATCATGGCTGGGCATGATCCCGCCGGTAAAAAAATGCTGCGCGATCCAATCGGTTTTGTCAGCAGTATCAAACCGGTAAGGCTGCGACCGGTGGGTGAAAACATGCACGAACAGCCGCCCGGTGGGTTCCAGCCACGTGCGCACACGCGCCAACAGGGCCTGCCAATTGGCCATATGTTCGAACATTTCGACCGAGACCACCCGATCAAACCGGCCTTGGGGCTCGAACGTGTTCATGTCGGCAGTAATCACGGTCAGATTGGTCAGCCCACGCGCTTTGGCCTCGCCTTCGATGTGCAGGCGTTGCGGCGCAGAATTGGACACCGCGGTGATCTGTGCACCGGGCAGGCGTTCGGCCATGAACAGGCTGAGCGAGCCCCAGCCACAGCCGAGTTCCAGAATGCGCTGACCGTCAGCAAGATCGGCGTGGGCCAAGGTTTCTTCCAGGGCCAGTACTTCAGCCTGTTCGAGCGTTTCGTTGCCAGTGGGGTACAGGCAGCACGAATATTTGCGCCGCGCGCCCAGCGTCAACCCGAAGAAGCGCGGCGGCAATTCGTAATGCTGCGCGTTGGCTGCATCGGTGTGCTCGGCGATCGGAAATGCGCCCATTTCGCGGGCAAAACGGGCCGACAGGCCGGCATCGTCGGTCAGACTGCGCAATCGCGTGCCGACCAGATAGCGAATTCCCGCGCGCGTCAGCGTATCGGGCAAAGGCGTTGCCTCAACCGCGCGGATCGCAGCCGGAACCAGAGCATCAACCAAGGTCATGATGAAGTGTCTCGCAATTTGGGAATGGGCCAGAACGCGCGGATACGGCGCTGGGTATCGGCAAAGGCAGCGCCACGGCTGCGCAACATATGCGCTTCGAGCGGGGGAATGCCCGAGGCGTGAACAAGCAGAAGGTACATCAACACAGGGCCTGCGAGCGTCGACCACAACGCGACGGCCGAGGGATCCGCGCCAATCGCGATGACTGGCCAGGCCAGCCAGGCCAACCATTCGAAAAAATAATTGGGATGCCGCGACAGGCTCCACAGGCCTTGATCGCACACACCGCCCCGATTTTCAGGCTTTGCGCGGTATGCCGCCAATTGCGCATCGGCGATGCCTTCGCCTGCGACAGCCACCACAAGCAGCGCCAGTCCGGACCAATCAGCCCAGCCGCCAAACGGCCCGGCGGCACGGCCCGCCCCTGCAATCACCAGCGCCAGCACGAGTGCTGCAGCGGCCTGAATCTGCGCAAACTGGAACAGACGCAGATCAAACCGTTCGCCCCATTCGCGGCGCAATGCGGCATAACGCGGATCATCGTGCCCGCCGCGGCCGCGCCACCAGATGTGTGTGCCGAGCCGAACGCCCCAGGCCAGCGCAAGGCCCGCAACCAGCATCTGTCGCGCCGGAACCGCGTCTGCCGCCGGCGCAATCGCGCCCACGGCCCCTGCCGCCGCCGTGGCGTAAGACCATACGACATCCATCATGCCGGATGCGCCAGGTCGACGCGCCAGCCACCAGCCAAGCGACATCGCGGCGAAAAGCCCAAAGGACAGGTACAAGGCAAGCATCGGCAATGTCATGGCGCTATCTACGTATATGTGGGGTGGGTGGATGCATGCTGTTTCGTCTGCATCCGGATCGTCGTACGCTGCGTAACAGATGTTGCGATCATCGTGATCGGGAAAGAAATCGAACAGATGTCCATGGGTGATAACGCTGGTGGAAAGCCCAAGCAAACCATTGCCGTCATCGGCAGTGGAATTTCCGGGCTGTCTGCCGCATGGCTGTTGAGCCAGCACCACGACGTGCAGGTGTTCGAGGCTGATGACCGGATCGGCGGTCACAGCAATACCCGCGAGGTCGCCGGCCAACCGGTTGATACCGGTTTCATCGTCTACAACGAAGCGACGTATCCCAACCTGACCGCTTTGTTTGCACATTTGGGCGTGGCGACGCGCGCAACCGACATGGGCTTTGCGGTATCGCTTGACCAAGGTCGGCTTGAATACGCAGGCGGCGATCTGGGCGGCCTGTTTGCGCAAAAACGCAATCTGCTGCGCCCCCGGTTTTGGCGGATGCTGGCCGATCTGGTGCGCTTTTATCGGCAGGCCCCGCGCGATCTGCCCAATCTGCATGACATTTCGCTGGGCGATTATCTCGACAAGCTGGGCCTTAGCGCTGCGTTTCGCGACGATCACTTGTACCCGATGGCGGCGGCGATCTGGTCGACCCCGGTGGCGATGATCGCTGATCAGCCGGCGGCGGCGTTCATCCGGTTTTGCGAAAACCACGGACTGCTCAATCTGGGGGCACGGCCCCTGTGGCGCACAGTCGAAGGCGGCAGCCGCACCTATGTCGCCAAGCTGTCGGCATCGTTTGCCGAACGCATCCACACCAATACACCAGTCCGGCAAATCCGCCGACTGGCCAAGGGCGTGGAAATCGTCACCGACACCGCGCAAACCCGGTTCGATGCCGTGGTCGTGGCCACCCATGCCGATCGCGCGCTGGCGCTGCTGTCGGATGCCGATGCGCAAGAACGGCAGGTGCTCGGCGCGTTCAGCTATCGCCCCAATCTGGCCGTGCTCCATTCCGACGCAACACTGATGCCGCGTCGCACACGGGTGTGGTCGGCGTGGAACTATGCCAGCATCGGCCAAACCGCGGACCCGAGCCTGTCGGTGACATACTGGATGAACAAGCTGCAAAGCTGGCTTCCCGACGATCTGCCGCTGTTCCTGACCCTCAACCCGCTGCATGAACCCGATCCGGCCAAAGTTCATGCCCGGATCGTTTACGACCATCCGGTGCTCGACCTGGCTGCCGACCGCGCGCAAGACCAGCTGTGGGATTTGCAAGGACATCGCTCGACATGGTTTTGCGGCGCGCATTTTGGCGCCGGGTTTCATGAAGACGGATTGCAGGCAGGCCTCGCCGTGGCCGAAGCACTTGGTGGTGTGCGTCGCCCGTGGCACGTCGCCGATGAATCCGGGCGTATCCGCGTGACCCGGCCCGCCACCATGACCAAGGCCGCATGATGCAACGGTCGGCGCTCTATGTGGGGCATGTCATGCACCATCGTTTGCGCCCGACTGCGCATCGGCTGCGCTATCGCCTGTTTTCGCTGCTGCTCGATCTGGACGAGATCGACGCGCTGACAGCCCGGCTGCGCTGGTTTTCGCGTGGTCGGTTCAACGTGATGGCGTTTTACGATCGCGATTATGGCGATGGCGGCACCCGCCCCTTGCGCGCGCAAGCCGAAGCGTTGCTGGCCGAGGCCGGATTGCCCCATGGCGGGCCGATCCAGTTGCTGACGATGCCACGACTGTTCGGCTTTGCGTTCAATCCTTTGTCAGTGTGGTTCTGTCATGACCGCGCGGGCGTGCTGTCCGCCATGATCTACGAGGTCAACAACACCTTTGGGGAACGCCACAGCTATGTGCTGCGCGCCAGTACCGAAGCCACCGGCCAAGTGCGCCACGACGCAACCAAGCGTTTCCACGTTTCACCGTTTCTGCCGATGGCCATGACTTATGCGTTTCGGGTGCGGCCGCCGGCTGACAAACTGGAAGTCGCGATTACCGCTTCGGATGACGAGGGCCCGGTGCTGTTTGCCTTGCACCGCGCAAAACGGATGGCACTGAGCGATGCCGCGCTGGCGCGCGTGGCGATGACGCACCCGCTGCTGACGCTCAAAGTGGTTGCGGGCATTGGCTGGGAAGCCTTGCGGCTGTGGCTCAAGCGCGTGCCCGTCCACCACCATCCGGGCACGGCACCTGCATCACCGGTTACCTTTTCACCATCGCTTCCGAAAGGCACGAACCCTTGAGCACTTCTGCTTCACTGCCACGCGATATGGACGATGCCTATCCGTTGCGCGGCGGCCCCATCATGCGCGGCACGCGCCGCTGGCTGGCACAGCTGTCGAAGGGCAGCCTGTCGCTGGTCCTGCCCAATGGGCGCGAAGTCCACCATCAGGGCGTCGAGCCCGGCCCGCATGGCCAGATCACCCTGCACAACTGGCGCGCATTGCGACGGCTGGTGTGGCGTGGCGATTTGGGTTTTGCCGAAGGCTACATCGCAGGCGACTGGACCAGCGCCGACCTGGTCCGCCTGATCGCGTTGGGCGCAGTCAACCTGTCGGGGCTGGATCACGTGATCGACGGCGGCCTGCCGATCCGGTTGCTACGGCGCATGGTGCATATGCTGCGCGGCAATTCGTTGAGCGGCAGCAAGCGCAATATCGCGTTCCACTATGATCTCGGCAACGATTTCTACAGGCCATGGCTCGACCAAAGCATGACGTATTCGTCGGCTGTGGAGTTTGCGCACGGGCAGACACTGGAAGCGGCGCAGGCGCACAAGCTTGATCATATCGCGCATCTGCTGGGCACCGGATCCGGTGCGCGCGTTCTGGAAATCGGTTGCGGCTGGGGTGCGCTGGCCACGCATCTGGCGAAATCGGGCGCGCATGTCACCGGGCTGACACTGTCGCAGGAACAATTGCGGTTTGCCCGTGAACGCGTGGCCCATGCCGGAATGACCGATCAAGTCGATATCAAGCTGCTCGATTACCGCGAAGTGACCGGCAGCTTCGATGCCATCGTGTCGATCGAAATGCTCGAAGCCGTCGGCGAGGCATGGTGGCCGACGTATTTCAAGCAATTGCGCGATCGACTGGCGCCAGGCGGCCGCGCGGTGCTGCAAGTGATCACGATCGCCGAAGACCGTTTTGAGCACTATCGTCAGGCACCCGATTTCATTCAGCATTACATTTTTCCAGGCGGCATGCTGCCCACCCGCAGCATTCTGGCGCAACAGGCCGATGCAGTGGGCCTGGCGATGACTCATCAGGAACAGTTTGCCCCGGCTTATGCCGCGACACTGGCCGAATGGCGCCGCCGTTTCGATGCCACGCGCGAAGTCATGGGCAAGCGTGGTTTTGACGATCAGTTCTGCCGGATGTGGGCCTATTACTTATGTTACTGCGAGGCGGGTTTTTCGACCGGCCAGATCGATGTCGGGCTCTACGTGCTGGAAAAACCGGCATGATCGCGCGACGCACGATGTTGGGCGGTGGCCTTGCGCTGCTGGTGCCAGGGCTGGCCCGCGCTGTGCCGCAATCCATGCCCTCAACGCGTCAGCTCAGCTTTGAGGTCTGGCGCGGATCGCGAAAATTGGGAACGCATGATCTGGTGTTTCACCCGCGCGCCGATGGCTTCGCCGTCGAAGTGGCGGTCGATATCGCGTTTCGCGTCGGGCCGGTTACGCTCTATCGCTATACCCATCATGCGGTGGAGCGCTGGGCGCATGGACAAGTGGCCGAACTGACCACACAGACCGACGACAATGGCACGCATTATCATGTGACAGGGCGGCGCGAAGGCAATGGCCTGATGATTCAGCCGACCGCCGGCGCGCCTTATGCTGCCCCGGCTGATGCTTTGCCAGCGACACATTGGAACGTGCACGAGTTGGAAGGCGCGTGGATCAATACGCAATCGGGTGAAGTGATCCGCCCGCGTGTCACGCCGCAATCCCCAGCGATTGTGCAGACAGCCACATCCAGTCCCCTGCGCGTTCGCCGTTATGCGCTGTCAGGCCCGGTCAAACTCGACTTGTGGTATGACGAAACCCAGACATGGGCAGGACTGAGTTTTGTCAAAGGCGGCGCCGAAGTGCGTTACGCGCGCCGCCCTTGATCGATCACCGCGCGGGGTGCGCCGCGCGCCAGGCCTTGACCGCAGCCAGGGTCTTGGTGACATGGCCGTTCGCGCTCAGCGCGCTGTAGGCCAACAGAATGCGTCCATCGGGCGCAATCACGAAGCTGGTGCGATCCGACATCGACAACAGCGGCATTTTCACTTTGTAGGCGTCGATAATTGCATTGCTGGCAACACCGACCGCAAATTTGTTGCGGCATTCGGTCACCGAAAACCGGCTCAGCTTGTCGATCGGATCGTGCGCCAGGCCGATCACCGTGGCGCCTGACTCGGCAAATTGCGCGATGGCATCGGAAAAGTCATGCGCTTCGATCGTGCAGCCGCTGGTGAAGGCCGCGGGGAAGAAATAGAGCACCACTGGCCCCTTTTTCAACGCTTCCTGCAGGCGGAATTCAAACGGTTTGCCGGCCAGAACGGCAGGTGTGACAACGGCGGGAGCGCTGGCCCCGACCGGCAGTGCAGCGAATACGGGTGTCGTCGCTACAGTAACCGAAGCAAGCGCAATCAAAGGCGCAACATGGCGAAAAGTCAGCGGCATGGGTATTCTCCTCTAGTGAGCTATACGCCCACATAGCCCATGTGGATGCAAGCTGTCCGCGAGGGTTGATCTTCATGCGAAGCCGATCGGATTGGCCCGGCTGTTACGGGACGGCGTTTTTCCACCGTGACAGAAGCGCGCGTCCGGCCCCGATCGCAACCGAACCAATTGCCCTGCGCCGCGAAGGATGCGACGCCTGCAATCCGGCAGGACAGGCCGCGCCAGCTTCTTCAAGCGTCACCGCGCCCGAACGCACGCTGGCATCGGCCATGCGCCACCACATCCGCGCAAATTCTTGCTGTATCAGCGCCTGATCGACGGCAGCTATGGCATGGGTGGCACAGAAATGATCGTGCACACGGCCGAGCACAATGCCCAGACGATCAAGCGCCGCCAGATCAGGCACCGCGACCCCACCTGTGAAATGAACAACGGCCAGCCGCGCCGCATCAGCGGCATCGGCGCCAAACAGCGCGGTATAAGGCTCTACCAGAACCGCCGAAGCGCTCTGGTCCATCCGCTCGGTGAAGCGCCGAGACGCGCCGCCGGGGTGGATACGATACGTGACAAGGGGCCGGTCGATCCGAGCTATCGTGCCCAGACGCGCAATGCGGTGATAAAAATCGAAATCTTCAGCATAAAGCCGATCGACCCGTTCAAACACATCAAGCTGCCGCGCAGCATCGGCACGAAACATGACCGAAGACCACACCAGCGGATTGCCGAATTGCATCCGCCACGCGATCAACATCGGCGAGGTCTGCAAAGGCGCGCGCGGCGGCCGTATCGTGCCCGCTTCCAACAAATCGACCGCACAGGCCACCAGCACTGTATCGGGATGCGCGTCGAGCCAGGCTGCTTGTGTGGAAAACCGGTCGCGATGGCACAGATCATCCTGATCGAGCCCAACGATGTAGCGCCCGCTCGCTTCGGCAAAGCCCTTGTTGCGTGCGACCACTGGGCCGCCGTTGGTCGCCGACGCGATGACCCGAATCCGCGGGTCGGTCTGTGCATGCAGCCGCGCCAGCGTATCGTCGGTCGATGCGTCATCGACCACGATCAGTTCGAGATCGGGCAAGTCTTGCGCCAGGACACTGGCGATCGTTTCTTCGATAAGGCCCGCGCCATTGTACGCGGCCATGACCACGCTGATCAAAGGCGCAGACACTGCGGTCATGCAGCAGCCTGTTTGGCCTGCAAGGCCGATTGGCCATCAAGCACCTGATCGACAATCATCTGGCCGACATTGTTCTGCCACAGCCACAGGCCATTGGCCTTGCCGCGAAAGCTGGGTTCGCCACCCAGTGGCCCCCACGGCACGAACCCCGCGGCCAGGCCAAGCCCGAAGGCGCCTTCGACGACCGAGCCATCTGCGGCGAGTACGCGGCAGTGCCGATCCACCAACGGCCCGCTCGTCTCCCCTTCGCTGGCCAAAACGATCGGCGAACCGTCGACATCGAACAACGGCAGCGCGCGTGGGTGATACCCGGTGGCGCCGATCACCAGATCGGCATCTGCAATAAGCGCCTGTGCTGCGGCATCGTCGTTCTGATCAAGCCGGAACAGCGCCAGACGCGGATCGGGCGTGCGCCCACCAATCGACAAAGCGCGCAGCAGCAAATCGCGCGATTCCAGACGGAACCCCGCCAGGCGGTAGACGAACCCGCTGACCGGACAGATGTCTGCGTCGGTGAAATCATCAAACCCGTCATCCAGCGCGGCCTGCCGCGAGTGATAGAACGGACGCAACGGCCGGCGATGCATGACCGTAACCGCATCCGCCCCAAGCGGCAGTTCGGGCACCATCTTGAGCAACCGGACCGCGGTTGCCAATGCCGTGGTCGACCCACCGATGATTGCAATCCGCGGTGCGCGGACTCCCTCCAGCCGACGAATGACCGCTTCGGCCCCGCCATCGCGCATGACGGCATCTGCGACGACCAAGCGTGATCCGGCAAGGTCGCCCAAAGTCGAACCCGCGATCCGCGCCTGCATCACGTCGCCTGCGCGCATGTGTCCGCCGGTTGCCAGAACAATATGGCGTGATACCAGATCATAGGCTTTGCCACCGTGCGGCTGAACCGTGGTGGCCCAAAGCCCGTCGGCAGTGCGGCGTGCACCGATGGCATCATGGTTGTTGAGCACCGCGCCACCATGGTCGGTCACGATCTCGGCCAGCTGGTGCCCGGTTACCGCCAACAGATCGCCTGCGTCGGCCAGGGGTACGCCCAAGGCGCCGATATGGCGCGTCATGCGAATGGCTGCTGGATGATCCACGAGTGCGGCCAGCCGGTCGTCGGGATTGTCCTTGATCGCACTCAGAAAGGTTTCGGCAGTGGTGTCCGACCGAATGCCATAATTGCCCAATTGCCCCGACCCGAGCGTGGCGGACCGTTCGACCACAGCAAGTCCGGACGACGCGAGCGCAACCAGCCGGCCCTGTTTCGCCGCAGACGTCAACAACGCGGTACCCGCAGGACCACCGCCAATCAGCACCGTTGCGTAGTGCGCATGTTCGGCCATGGCTGTTTGTGTTACCTCGTTTGGGATCGATACTTGGGCAATTGCACAACGCAGTGCAGCAGCGACCGACCGGACATCATCGGTTGTCATGCTATCGGTAATCGGCAGCGACACAATCCGCTGCCCAACATTGTCAGCAACTGGCGTGGGTTCGATTTGCGCCGTACGCTTGAAAAACGGCTGTTGCCCCAGATGCGGGCTGAAATAATGCCCGGCTCCGATCCCGGCTTCGGCCAGCGCGGCGATAATTCGCGAACGTTGCGGGGCAAGTTCGGTGGGCAGCAACACCGACCAGAATTGATAGCACTGGCGTTCATCCGCTGCCGATTGCCCAGAATATTCAGACAATTCGGCGCGATAACATTCACCCAGCATGGCGCGATGCGCGGCCACGGCATCAATCTCTTTCAGCTTGGCGGCGGCAATCAGGCCTGAAACTTCAGACAACTTGGCATTCAGGCCGGGCATTTCAGCGCTGCGCGCCGCGCCGAAACCGAAATTGTTCATGCGACGCAGGCTGTCGATCAGCGCCACATCGCCACTGTGCACCACGCCACCTTCGCCAGTGGCAAACGTCTTGGTCGCATGCATCGAATAGACCACTGCCAGCGATGAGCCGGCACCAAAATTCAAGCCATTGCGATCGCATGTGCCAAGCGAAGCCGCGGCATCGATCACGATTGTCACATCGTGGCGCCGCGCCAGCCATTGATACCGTTCCAGATCAATGCTGCGCCCGAATGTGGCATAGGGCACCAGCGCGGCAATGCGCCCGCCATGGCGGCGCAACAGCGCCTCTTCCACGGCCGGATCCGGTATCCAGCTGTCTGGATCGATATCGTGAACCAACGGAATCAGTCCGGCCCACACCGCAGCCTGCGCAGTCGCGGCAAAGGTCAGTGCGGGTACAAGCGCAAAAAAACCACGGTTGGCGCGCGCACCGATCCCGTGCCGCAAAGCCATCATCAAACCCAGCGTAGCGTTTGAAACAGCCAGCGTGTCGCCTTTCCCGCCAAACAGCTGTTCGGTCATATCACGTTCAAACTGACGCACGACCGGGCCGCCGTTGCTGTAGATCTGGCGCTGCTCGATCGCACGCAAATCGTCGGCCATCGTGCTCAAACGCGGGGGATTGGGTTGGATAAGCGGCAAACGGATCATCGACAAAGGCCTGTCTATGCGATTGGGACATGGCAATGGCGCCACGCCTGTCCACGCTGGTCGTTGGACGGACTGCGGTGTTTGTGCCGGAAAATCGTTAGCAAATGGTCATTTTCGGCAAGTGTCACCGCCCGGTCCTGTTTTTTTACAATTTGTATCGGGCTTGATACGTGCGTACGCGGCGTCAGGTTGCATGGCCGGGCAGATTTCTGCCCCTAGGGGCATTCAGCCAAACAGGTCGTGCTGATCCTTGGCACCACCGGCCCAGCGTTCGGGCGTACGCTGAACCGACAGGTCACCCTGCCAGGTCCGACAAAGCGCAAATGCCGCGTCGTTGTCACGCCCAAGCCACGCCGCCCAATGGTCGGGTGTCAGCACAACGGGCATGCGGTCATGCACGGCGGCCATCTGTGGATTGGCATCGACCATGACCATTGCAAAGACATCGCCCCAAGTATCGGTCCGGCGCCACAGTCCGGCCACGGCAAAGGGCGTATCGCCGGGCAAAGCATACCATGTGCGGGTCATCCGTCCTGCCGCACCTTCGGCTTCGGCCCAGGCGCTGACCGGGATCAAGCAACGGCCCGCAGCGAAGCTGGCTTTCCAGAACACGGTTTGCAGCTTGTCGGCGCGCGCGTTGGTCATTGGTTTGGGCTTGAGGGGCTGGCCCTGCCGCCCCTTGCGCACCAGCGGAAAGCCCCAGGTCATCGCCCGCACCAGGCCATGTGCCACGACCAACCCGGGATAACCGGGATAAACCTCATCACCGCGATTGCTGTCGACACCGGCAATCCCAGGCCGCGCTGACGAGCGGTCTGTGCTGCTTGATATTACGGCATCAAACACCTGCG
>CAIPWG010000593.1 GCA_903868655.1 uncultured Sphingomonadales bacterium | reverse complement strand
GGGCACATCGTCGCCCTGTCCGACCGGCTTGTAATGATCGCGAATGGCATCGGCCACAGCATCTGGCAGACCTTCGGCGCGGGCGTAATAGCCGCCCATCAGGCCCTGCAATTCCGGAAATTCGCCGACCATTTCGGTCACCAGATCGGCCTTGCACAATTCCGCGGCCAGCAGCGCCTGCGCGGGATCAGCGCCAGGCACCATGCCCTCGCGTGCAAGCCACTCTGCCAGACCTGCCACGCGGGCAACCTTGTCAGCCAGATTGCCCAGCTTTTCGTGGAACGTGATCCGCGCCAGCTTGATCGCCTGCTGGGCCAGCGGCACTTTCTGATCCTGTTCCCAAAAGAACCGGGCATCGGACAGGCGTGCAGCCAGCACTTTGCGGTTGCCCGCAATGATCGCCGCTCCACCATCCGTGGCGGCGACATTGGCCGTGCAGACGAACGCATTGGCCAATTGCCCGGCGCTGTCGCGGCAGATGAAATATTTCTGGTTCACCCGCGCGGTCAACTGGATGACTTCGGGAGGCACGGTCAGGAATGCGTCATCAAACCGCCCAAGCAGCGGCACCGGCCACTCGGTCAGCCCAGCATTTTCGATCACCAGGCCTTCGTCCTCGACCAGCACCAATCCGGCTTCGGACGCAGCTCGCCGTGCGCCATCGCGCACAATCTGTTCGCGGGTCGCGTGATCCACGATCACATGCGCTGCATACAGTTTGGGCGCGTAATCATCGGCACCATCAATCACGACAGGTCCATCGTGATGAAACCGGTGCCCACGGGTTTCGCGGCCAGCCACAATATCGCTGACTGCAAAAGGCACGACTTCGCCGCCCAGCAATGCGATTATGCCCGACAGCGGACGCACCCAGCGCAGCGATTCACTTGACAGCGATTCCGCGCCCCAGCGTTGCGATTTCGGCCAGGGAAAAGCACGAATGATCGCCGGGATCGCTTCGGCCAAAACATCGGCAGTCGCGCGACCGGACTTTTCCAGCACGGCAAACCACACCCCGTCACGCTCTGTCAGTTGATCGGCAGACAAGCCGGTTTTGCGCAAAAATCCTTCAAGCGCCTGCGCAGGTGCAGACGTGCGCGGGCCTTTAAGCTCTTCACGCACGGCCTGTGTCGACAGGGGCAGTTCGCGCGCAATCAGTGCCAGCCGGCGCGGGGTAGACCATACGCTGACCATGTCCGGCTTCAACCCGGCGCTTTCCAGTTCCTTGCGGAACAACCGCTCCAGATCGGCACGCGCCGCCGCCTGCATCCGCGCCGGGATTTCTTCCGAACGCAGTTCAAGCAGGAAATCCGCGCTCATGCCGACCACCCCGGAAATTTCACGGCCCATTCGTCTTTGAACTTTTCGATATAGGCCTCGCACGACCCGCGCGCGCAATCACGCACCCGACCCATGTAGCTCGCGCGCTCCTGCACCGAAATCACGCCGCGTGCCTGCAACAGGTTGAACAGGTGGCTGGCCTCGATAGCCTGTTCATAGGCGGCAATCGGCACATTGGCGGCAATCGCCGCACGGCATTCCGCCTCTGCCGCGACGAAGCCTTTGAACAGCGTATCGGTGTCGGCAACTTCGAAATTCCATTTCGACATTTGCCGCTCGTTTTCCAGAAACACATCGCCATAGCTGACGCCGGCATCGTTGAAGCGCAGATCGTAAATCGAGTCGACGCCTTGAATATACATCGCCAGCCGTTCGAGCCCGTAAGTCAGTTCGCCCGCAACCGGCTTGCAATCAAACCCGCCCATCTGCTGAAAATAGGTGAACTGGCTGACTTCCATCCCGTCGCACCACACTTCCCAGCCCAACCCCCAGGCGCCAAGGGTCGGCGATTCCCAATCGTCTTCGACAAAGCGGATATCGTGGAGCAGCGGATCGATGCCGATGGCAAACAGGCTGCCGAGATAGAGCGCCTGAAAATCCGCGGGGCTTGGTTTCATGATGACCTGGTACTGATAATAGTGCTGCAACCGATTGGGATTTTCACCGTAACGCCCATCAGTCGGGCGGCGGCTG
>CAIPWG010000592.1 GCA_903868655.1 uncultured Sphingomonadales bacterium | reverse complement strand
TTGCCGATCGCGTCGCACAGATACTGCCCCGCCAGGTAGACCGAACACGTGCCATTTATATAGTAGGTGGCCTGATCCAGTGTCACCTGATCATAGTTAAGCGTATAGCGCCCGATCAACGAGCTGGTCTCGGTCAAGGGAATGCCCGCGCGCAGCTGGAAACCGGTGGTGTTCTGCTGATACGTCGTGTTGCGGTTGGCGTTGTAGAAGTTGAAGCTCGACAGGTCCTTTCGGTACAGGTCAAAGCCCAGCGACACGTTGCGATCCGACACGTAAGGCTCGGTGAAATTCAACACCACTGCCTTCGAATAGGCTGAATAGTTGAGCGTGGTACCGATCGTTTCACCACGACCACGGAAATTGTTCTGCTGGATCGAAGCCTGGAAAATGAAGCTTTCGAGGCTGGAATAGCCTGCCGACAGCTGCAACTGACCGGTCGGCTTTTCTTCGACATTGGCCTCGAGAACCACGCGATCAGAAGCGCTGCCCGGCTTTTGTTCGACTTCAAACTTTTCCTGGAAATAGCCCAGCGACTTGATGCGGTTTGACGACCGCTTGATCTGATACGAATTGAACGCATCGCCTTCGCCCAAGCGAAATTCGCGCCGGATAACTTTGTCTTCGGTCAGCGTGTTGCCGTTGACATCGATCCGTTCGACATAGACCCGCGGCGCTTCCGCAATGCGGAAGGTCACCGACATGGTCTGCTTGTCCTTGTTGCGCTGGAAATCGGGGCGCACATCGGCGAATGCATAACCAAAGCTGCCGACTGTTTCAGTCAACACATCAACGGTGTCTTCAACCGCCTTGGCGTTGTAGAACTGGTCTTTCTTGATCGCGAGACGGGTCTGCAATTGCTCGCCATTGAAATCGCGCAGCTGGCTTTCGACTTTGATATCGCCAAACTTGTACCGCTTGCCTTCCTCAACCACGTACGTGACGATGAAGTCCTTCTTGTCCGGGGTCAGTTCGGCCACCGCGGAAACAACGCGGAAATCGGCATAGCCTTGCGTCAGATAATACTGGCGCAGCTTTTGCTGGTCAAACGCAAGGCGATCAGGGTCGTAACTGGTACCCGAGGAAAATGCACGGAACGACCGCGACTGCTTGGTCACCATCTGGGCGCGCAGTTCTGTCACCGTAAACTTGTGCGCGCCGATGATGTTGATCTGGCGCACCTTGGACTTGGGTCCTTCGGTGATTTCAAACACGATATCGACACGGTTCTGATCGAGCAGCACCATCTTCGGCTCGACCGAAGCGGCAAAACGACCTTCGCGCTTGTACAACTCGATGATCCGGGTCACGTCGGCGCGCACTTTGGATCGCGTAAAGATCTGCCGTGCGGCGAGTTTGATTTCCGGGAGGATCTTGTCCTCTTTCAGGCGCTTGTTGCCTTCGAGGATGATCCGGTTGACCACCGGATTTTCCTTGACGACGATCACTACGGCACCACCATCATTGCGAAGCTGCACGTCGGAAAACAGCTCGGTGGCAAACAGGTCCTTCAGAACCTGGTCAGCGCCGACCTGGGTATAGCGATCACCCACATGCATACGAATATACGACAGGATCGTATCGGCTTCGAGCCGCTGCGCGCCTTCGACCGCCAGCGATCTGACCGTTTCACTCCCTTGCACCGGAGCAGGCGCGCGACGCGCCAGCTCGGGCGCCACGGTGGTGGGCACGATCACGGGCACGGGCTTTGTTACGGCTGCTTTGCGCCGCGCAGGCTTTTGCGACGCTGGTGCCGCCACGATGGGTTCTTCGGATGCCTGCGCAGCCAGTGAGGCGATGGGTGCCTGCCGCGCCGGCGCCTGTGTTGCCACGGGCGCGGGCGTTACAAAAGCAGGCTGGACCGACGCCCGTGCGGCTGGTGCCTGCACCACCGGGGTGCGGGCCGGTTGCGCAGGGGCGATCAAGGCAGGCGACGGGGCCGGCGCCGATGCCACATCAATCGGCAAAGCCTGGCCTGCGGACTGCGCCTTTTCCAACGCAGCCTTGCGGTGTTTTGCAAACAGCGCGTTCACGTGCCGTGTGGCGGGCTTGGCCACGGCGGGCGCAGCCGGCATCGGCGCAGCCGCTGTGGTTTGCACGGTATCGTCCGCACCGGCGGGTGCGCTTTCGGCAAGCGCGCCGTTCGGCATGGCCACCAGACAGCTGCTGGCCAGCAGCGCACCGATCGTGGCGGTCATGCCCAAGCGGCCTGCTGCAGTCCGGCACGCGTTCCTAGAAATCATCACCAAGCGCCATCCCGTCCTGATACACATGCGTGTACCCAATCAAAAACGCACACGACCCCGTGTGCAGCAGCAAACCACGTCCGTCGACCTGTCGCAATCCGACAAAGGTTCGCCAGCCCTCTGCCCGAACCCGGCCGATCACGCAAGCAAGCTTGGCGCGGTGGGCCACCGTTGAGACGCAAATTTCCCCGGATAGTAATCCCTGGGCAAAGTTGATGCAGCGCCGAATGCCGGGGCACCCTCGCGCCACGCTACATCAACGAGCCAGCACGGCGTTACCCTCCGAACAGCTTTAGCGAACCGGCGTCGTTGAACGTGACAAACAGCATCAAGACCACCACCAAAGCCAGCCCGGTGCCAAACGCCAGCTCCTGCGCGCGTTGACTGACCGGCTTGCGGCGGATCGCCTCGATCGCAAACAGCACCAAGTGACCGCCATCGAGCACCGGAATTGGCAAGAGGTTGATGAACCCCAGATTAATTGAAATCAGCGCGATAAAACTGACAAAAGGCTGCCATCCCGATACCAGCTGTTCGCCCGAATAGCGCGCAATCTTGATCGGACCGCCCAATTCGCGCGCATCGCGCTTGCCGGTCACGATCTGCTCAAGCCCGGTCACGGTCATCGCGATGATATTGCCGGTCTCGCTCAAGCCCTCACCCAGCGCACCAATTGGGCCGACCGGTCTGCGTTCAACGCTGGCCGGGGCGACGCCGAAAAATCCGATCGCCTGGCTGTTCCCAAAACGGTCGACTTCCACTTTGACCGCGGGGGTAAACGATACCGGGATCTGCCGTCCGCCGCGTTCGAGCACCAGATCCATGCGTTCACCGGGGTGCGTAGCCACCGCCAGCTTGATCGCCATGAAACTGTCGATCGGCGCGCCGCGCAACGACACCACGCGGTCACCCACTTGCAATCCGGCCTTTTGCGCAACAGATCCGGGCGCAACCACACCGATCACCGGTGGCGCAACCACTGTGCCATAGGCAAGGGCAAATCCGGCGATTATCAAGACCGCCACTGCCAGATTGGTCAGCGGCCCAGCCAGCACGACGACTGCGCGTTGCCACAAGTGGCGCCCTTGCAAAGTGCGCGCGCGCGCTCCTCTGCTGGAAGCGCCAACCAGTCGGCACTGGGTTGCCCGGCAGGATTGCTGTCGCCTGCAAATTGGACATAACCGCCGAGCGGGAGCGCCGAAACTTTCCAGCGCGTGCCGCGTTTGTCGGTCCAGCCGATCAGTTCCTTGCCGAAACCGATGGAAAACACGTCGGCGCGTATGCCGAACAACCGTCCGGCAAGATAATGGCCAAGCTCGTGGATGAACACGAGCGGCCCAAGGACCAAGGCAAAGCCGACCAGAGTGATCAACAGGCCGGGGGCATGTATCGGTGTCAAATTGCAGGCTCCGTCACATCAGAACGATGGCTTCGCGTGCCCGGATACGCGTTTCGCGGTCGACCGCAATCACGTCATCAAGGCAATGCGGGGGCGTGGGCACCCCAAACGCTAACACATCCTGACAACATTGCACGATCTGGGTGAACGCAATCTGTCCCGAAAGGAACGCGGCCACCGCAATTTCATTGGCAGCGTTGAGCACCGCAGCTGCCGCACCTCCGGCCACGACCGCCTCACGCGCCAGACGCGTCGCCGGAAACCGGCCTTCATCGGGTGCGCGAAACGTCAGCGTGCCAATCGCGGCAAGATCAAGCGGTTCGCACGGCGTTGCCATCCGCGCGGGCCACGCCAGCGCCGAGGCAATCGGCACGCGCATGTCCGAAGGCCCCAATTGCGCCAAAGTCGTCCCATCGCGGTATTCGACCATCGAATGCACAATCGATTGCGGATGGACGATGATCCGCAGCCGCTCGACGCCGACCGGGAACAGATGCCAGGCCTCGATGAATTCCAGCCCTTTGTTCATCATCGTCGCCGAATCGACGCTGATCTTTGCCCCCATCGACCAGTTGGGATGGCGCACCGCTTCGGCAGGCGTCGCATGCTGCAACCGTTCGGCCGGCCAGTCGCGGAACGGTCCGCCGCTGGCGGTCAGCGTCACCCAGCGCACGTCGGCCACATCGTTGGCTGCCAGGCACTGAAAAATCGCATTGTGTTCCGAATCGATCGGCAACAGCGTTGCGCCATGTTGCGCAACTGCACGGGTCATGACCCCGCCGGCCGAGACCAGCGCCTCTTTGTTCGCCAAAGCCACCGTGCGACCCTGTTCGATCGCCGCCATCGTCGGAGCAAGGCCTGCACAGCCGACAATCGCCGCCACGGTCAAATCGGCCGGTCGCCCCGCCGCCTCGATCAAAGCGCCCTCGCCACCCGCAGTTTCGATATCGCTGCCTGCGAGCGCTGCACGCAAATCAGGCAACAGCTTCTCATCGCCAATTACCGCGATTTCGGCATCGAATTCGCGCGCCAGCGCTGCAAGCACCGCGACATTGCTGTGTCCGGTCAGTGTGACAACGCGAAACGCATCACGATTGCGCCGCACCAGATCGAGCGTCGATG
>CAIPWG010000591.1 GCA_903868655.1 uncultured Sphingomonadales bacterium | reverse complement strand
GCCTAGTGCTTGATGTTTCGCTTACACCGAGAGGGGCAGAGATTCGAGCCCGTTACCCCCACCATCACGTCAGCAGCTTCAGAGCTTGAGCTTCAGATCCAGTTTGGCGTGGAACTGGGTATGTGACGCTGCAGACAGCGGATTTAAGCCGAAATCATAGCCCAGATCCGACGCAAGCGACAGATTGCGGTCAACCAGATTGATGTGAACGAGCGGGCCGGCGGTCTCGTTTCCAGCCAGGGTGGGCATAGCCAACGTGCCCAGCGTACCCGCGGCTGCCACGCCCACTTGCATCGTGGGCCCAAACCGGACCAGCGCCCGCCCATCATACCGCATGGCCATCGGATCGGCGCTCAACAGACTTTGTTGCGTGGCCAGGTTGAAACCGGCGTCCAGCATGGCACTGCTGTGGCTGAACCGAATATCGGTATTCAGCTTGCCTGACGCCGCCAGTCGCGGATTGATGCTCACCGCCACCCCTTCGCGTTCGCCAAATGTGGCGGAAGCCAGCGCGGGCTTGCTCGGGGAAGTTTCAGGGGACTTGATGATAAAGTCATTCTGGCTCCTGACTGAGCCGGGTTTGGTCGCCGTCGTCGCCACCCGTGTCGCGTCGCCAGTCGATTTCAGGATGTTGTCGAGCACTTGGGCGTTGAATGCCGTTTCAAAATCGTCGCGCAGGCGCGGCATTTCGGCCTCCAGATTGGCCAATGCCGGCAATGCCACATCGGGCTCTTCAGGGCCGTCGCAAAGTTCGGTGTCAAACTGTGGCAAAGACCTCGCAGCGTGCGATACCGTAGGCCAAACCGCGATCAGAGCGATCCCCAAGCCGGCAAAGCGGCGCAAGTTCTGCCAGCCCGGCAATGACATCTTTTGATCATAGCCCAAAAATTGATGCAAATCAGCCCATTATGCAGACGTATTCGCCATAAGGTCGCACGTCAGGCTTGGCCCACTGCACGAAACACCACCACGATCACCATATTGGCACCATCTGTTGCGGCCGGTGGTGACAGCAATGCAAACCCCGCCGGGTCGGGGCAATGCCACAGCAGGTCAGTCAAAGCGGTGATCCCCTCGAATTGCGGCGTTATCGTCTGCATGCGCGAATCGCTGTCGTGGCGACTGTCGAGGTATTCTTTCGCAGGCATGGCTACGATCGATTGCACTTCTACGTAAGCGGCAATCTCGGCAAACGACACAGCAGCCACAAATTGCCCCGCGCCAACCGGAATGCACACAGCACTAAACCCGTCATGCGTCGGCCGGATCGGCAATTCGACTCGTGTTGAATGCCGCGCATCGCTCAAAATCACGCCAATCTGCGCAGTCTCAGCGGCAAAATCAGCTGCCGCCAATGGCATGTGAAACCGCGCCGTGGCCAAATGGGTGAGCCGCGTTGCCAGGCCTTGTTCGACCAGTTCGGCCGGCAGAAACATGCGGCGCGCGCCTTTCTGATAGAACAGCCCTTGTTGCAACAGCCCTTGGCGCGCGACCGCTGGATCATACAAGGGTAGCGTCTCGGCCGTACCCAGGTTGACGTCGTGTTCAAACCCGCGAACCACTTGCAGCTCTTCGCGCATCGGCAAAAACATCAATCGCATCAGCGTCGCCGCATTGGCCTGGCGCCAAAGCGCGATCGTGTCGGGCGCATTGGCGCGCTGGATATGGCTCAGTCCCGCTGCGGCAAAGCTCAGACAGCCCTGTTGGACCGCTTCGCGGACCAGGCTCTGCCCTTTGCCGATGCCATTGATGTCGCGTACTGGCGCGCCCTCGGTATCGTAATCCATCACCGAGCCAGTTGCCGTCGTGGCCAATTGCTCAATCACCGCGACATTGGCAGTCATGGCGTTCAGCAGCACATAATCATGGGCTTCCTCGCCAAGATACCCGTGCTTGTCGAACCCGGACACCTGTACTTCGCGCAAGATCAGGTAACGCCCGGCTACATGAACATTCAACGCGCGCGTCAGCAGCGGGTCGATCATCGATTGCACCGACCCGTTATAACCGAGATCGACCAACATCAGCGTGTCGCCGGCTGCCGGGTTGACGGCCTTGCGCAAATAATTGACCAGCCGGTCGGCAAAGGCCTGCGCTGCTTTTACGATCGGCCTGCGGTTGGCCGGATTGCGGCACCATTCGGCCAGCGCTTGCCAACCTTCGGCATGATTGCGACCGCCACACAGATGCACGACCGTTTCGTCTGGCAAGCGCAATTGCCGGGCGAGAATCGCGGGATCGATCCCACGATTTTCCTCCAGATGGCGCAAGATCGTGGTGTCTTGCGCAAACGAGGCAAATGTCGCAGTCAGCCGGCTGATTTCGATGGCGTGGACCTGCTCGTGCCCTCCCACTGCCTGATGCATCGTCATCGGCAAATAACCATCGCGCATCAGAAACAGCCAATGCACCTTGCCACCGCGCTCGGCCTGCAAACGCCGCGCCTCTTCGCGCAACCATTGGTCAAAGCCAAACAGGACCGGACCCAAAGTGGAAAACCCGAACCAGTGTGCCGGATTGGTCAGTCGCGGGGCTTCCATGGCAAGGGCCGCACGATGCGGCTGGGGCGCCGCCAAGGCTGTTCCACCATGTCCTTGCATAATCGCCGCAATCGCGCTTTCCAGGCGCAATTGCTGCGAAACTTGCGCTGTGAACTGGCGCAAATGCACGCATTGCACGCCAAACGGCGCAACCCCGCCAACATCGGCTGCTTCGTTGTCGCCCAAATGCAGGATTTCGTTAGGGCGCGCTTTCAGCTTGGCCAGAACTTCGCGATAAAGCCCGCCCGCCTTTGGCATACCATAGGTGGAAGAACAGAAAACCCGATCGATCAGCGCGGCCACATCGGCGCCCGCTGCGCGCGAAATCAGGTCCTGCAACTGGCGTGGATTGAGATACGTATCCGATACGATGATGATTTGCAGGCCACGCGCCCGCGCTTCCCGCATCAGCGCTATTGTCGGTGCAAAACCATAACAATGGCGGGCCTCGGCATCAATTTCGGCCGCGACAGCCTTTGCCCGGTCAGCATCGCGCGTGCGCGGCATGATCGAGCGATAGATTTCATCGATCGACACGTCGTGGTGCCCGCGCCCGGCGAGGGCGAGTTGGCGCGCGCGTCGTTCGCCGTGCGCACGTTGATAGGCATTGCACGCGGGCAGGGCGGAAAACAGATCGGTCGGCGCATGGCAATCGCGCCATAGCAAAGTGTCGAAACAATCGAGGCTCAGCACTTTGATCCCGGCAAAGCGATCGAGCACACCCGGCAATTCGTGCGGCAGGCAATGCGCAGCAGCGGCTGCAGGATCAGCCAGAAAAGCCGCTGAGGCCGCGCCATTGCGCATCGAAGGACGGGTCACAAACGGGGCGTTCATCGGCGGTCTTTCGGCTGGCAATCTGATCAGACCCGCAACCTAGAACCGGCATGGTAAATGCAATGAAAGGCTTGCCCTACGGGCAAGTCCCTAGCGGTGCGCAGTCAGGCAGCGCGCGCCACGCGCCTGGGCTGCTTGCTGCCTTCGGTCACCCGTTCAATCGCGCGGATCAGTGCGGCGGTTGCATCGGGCTGCGCCATGCCGGGCAAGTCGGCAATCGCTGCTGGCCCGACGATAGCATCCGCTCCGTAACAGGTGTTGAGATCGATCCACACATCATCGACCGGCTGACCAGTCCCGGGCACGAAAAACACCGCAATCAGCGGCCGGTCGAGCGCATCGCGGTTCTGTTCGATCACCACCGCCAGTCGGCCGGAACGCAATGCGACAACTGCACCCGTTGGCCATGCCCCAACGACGGTTTCAAACGCTGCCAGCAGGTCAGGATCATAGGCGCCCGTATCATCCTTCATGCGCTGCAACGCATCGGCAGGGTCAAGCCCCGGCCGGCCATCGCTCGGGCTTGCCAGCAGGTCATAGGCGTCGCAGATCGCTGCCATTCGGCCTAGTTTGCTCACATTGCCGCCGCTTGCGCCATGCGGCCAGCCGGCGCCGTCAAAGCGCTCGTGATGCTCCAGACACGCGCGCGCAATCGTTTCGGACAATCGGCTGCGCAAAATGAAATCGTGCCCCAGCTGAACATGGCTCTGCCATACTTCAGGGGGCAATGTGCGCGGATCACCATTGCGCTCCGCATCCTCGATCGGCAGCAGGCTGATCCCGCTGTCGAGCAATAGCCCCGCGAGCCCCGCTGCGTGCAGGTCCATTGGCGACAGATGCAGATTGCGCCCGAGCGCGATCATCAGCGCACTTGTGGCCAGCGCATGGCGATAGACTGCCTCGCTGTCGCGCCGAAACCGCATCAAGCCATTGAACGCGAAGGGATTGC
>CAIPWG010000590.1 GCA_903868655.1 uncultured Sphingomonadales bacterium | reverse complement strand
GCGCAAGTTGCCGACAAGCTGGGTGAACAGAAGCTGCGCGAGACGATGATCGCACTGGGCATGAACCAGCGCGCGATGATCGAACTGCCGGCCAAAGGATTTCCCATCTGGCCCAAAGGCGCGTGGCCGCGCTTGCGCACGATGACGGTTGGCTATGGCCACGGTCTGGCCGTCACACCGCTGCATCTGGCGCAAGGCTATGCCGCCTTGGTCAACGGCGGATTGTGGCGTCCGGCCACGCTGTTCAAAGTCGATCCGGCGCGGGCGCCTGCCGGGCGGCGGGTGTTTCAGGCCGCAACCTCTGCGCGGATGCGCCAATTGTTGCGCCTGATCGTGGTTGATGGCACGGGCAAGTCGGCAGGTGCTGCGGGCTATCGTGTCGGGGGCAAGACCGGCACCGCCGAAAAGGCAGGCAGCCATGGTTCCGGCTATAAGAACAAGCACGCGGTGATCGCGACTTTTGCCGCCGCGTTCCCGATGGACAAGCCGCGCTTTGTGGTGATCGCCATGCTCGATGAACCGCAGGCCACGCAAAGCACCTCGGGCCAGCGGACTGCGGCATGGAACAGCGCGCCAATCGTGGGTCGGGTGGTTCCGCGCATCGGGCCCTTGCTTGGCGTGGTGCCCGATGGCAAGCGCGATGTCGACGTGTCCGATCTGACCCCGCTGGTCGCCAACGGAGATGGGGAATGAAGCTTGCCAGTCTGACCGAACTCGCAGCCGAGGGTGGTGCTGTGAATGTAACCGGCTTTGCCATCGATCACCGCAAGGTGGCACCCGGCACGGTGTTCGGCGCGTTTGCCGGAACGCGGTTCAATGGCGAAGACTTCATTCCTGCTGCCATCGCCGCAGGCGCAGTGGCCATCGTGGCACGGCCGGATGCTGTCGTGGCCGGTGCGGTGCATCTGGCCGCCGACGAACCGCGCCAACTGTTCGCGCAGATCGCGGCACGGTTCTTTACCCCGGTGCCCGAAACGGTGGTTGCGGTCACTGGCACCAATGGCAAGACATCCACTGTCGAAATGACCCGCCAGTTGTGGCGCATGGCAGGCCAGCGTTCGGCTTCGATCGGCACCCTGGGGGTGACCACGGCCGATGAATCGGTGTCAACCGGGCTGACCACGCCCGATATCGTGACCTTTCTGGCCAATGTGTCAGGGCTGGCACGCGAAGGGATCAGCCACCTCGCGTATGAGGCGTCGAGCCACGGGCTTGACCAGTTTCGCAACGAAGGCCTGCCCGTGCTGGCCGGGGCTTTCACCAATCTGTCGCGCGACCATCTGGATTATCACCCGTCGATGGAAGCGTATTTTGCGGCCAAGATGCGGTTGTTTGACGAAGTGGTTGCCGAAGGCGGCGCAGCGGTCGTCTGGGCCGACGATGCATGGAGCGCACAGGCGATCGCGCACGCGCAGGCACGCGGCTTGCAGGTGTTCACTGTGGGCGAAGCAGGCGAAGCAATCCGGTTGCTGCGGCGCACGCCGACCTTGCTCGGCCAGACCCTTGAAATCGAATATGCTGGCAGCCAACGCCAACTGACGCTGCCGCTCATCGGCGCCTATCAGGCAGCGAATGCGCTGGTCGCGGCGGGGTTGGTGCTGGCTACCGGCGGCGATGCAGCGCAAGTATTCGATGCCCTCAGCCGCTTGCAGCCGGTGCGCGGGCGGCTCGAACGTGCGGCGATCAATGCCGCAGGCGCCCCGGTCTATGTCGATTATGCCCATACCCCCGACGCGGTGACGGCCGCGTGCGAAGCCTTGCGTCCGCATGTCGGCGCCCGGCTCATCCTTGTTTTTGGCGCAGGCGGGGATCGCGATGCGGGCAAGCGCGCGCCAATGGGCGCTGCGGCATGTGCAGGTGCCGACGTGGTGATTGTGACCGATGACAACCCACGCGGAGAAGATCCGGCTGCGATCCGTTCGGAGATTATCGCAGGTTGCGATCGCGCTGTGCACGAAATCGGCGATCGCCGGGCCGCGATCGCCGCCGCGATCGCGCAGGCCGCCGCTGGCGATATCGTGCTGATCGCGGGCAAGGGCCATGAACAGGGTCAGGTCATTGGCCGGGGGGAAACGCTGCGGGTGCTGCCCTTCGACGATGTCGCGGTGGCGCGCGAGTGCACCACATGAGCACAGTCCTGGATTGGCCGGTCGAGCCTGCTGATGCGCTCGGTACCGCGCTGTGGACCGCGCAAGCCATCGCCGAGGTGACTGGCGGCACAGTCGCAGGGGGAGACTTCGCAGTTTCGGGCTGCAATACCGATAGCCGTGACGTCATCGACGGCGATTTGTTTCTCGCGTTGACGGGCGAAGCTGCCGACGGCCATCGCTTTGTTGACGGTGCGTTTCTGCGCGGCGCAGCGGGTGCGGTGGTGGCCCGCAGCATTGCCCAACCGCATGTTCTGGTTGCGGACACAACCACGGCACTTGATGCATTGGGTAGAGCCGCACGCGCTCGGCTTTTGCCCGAAGCGCGGGTGATCGGGGTAACCGGCTCTGCTGGCAAGACCGGGGTAAAGGAAGCGTTGTTTGCCGCTCTCGACCGGTCAAGCCAGGGACGGGCCCACCGTTCGGTGAAAAGCTACAACAACCATGTCGGGGTGCCGCTCAGTCTCGCCCGCATGCCTGCGCGCACGCGTTTTGGCGTGTTTGAAATGGGCATGAATCACAGTGGCGAACTGTCGGCACTGACCCGGCTGGTCCGCCCGCATGTGGCAGTGGTGACCACGATTGCGCCTGCGCATATTGGTCACTTTGCCGACGAGGCAGCGATCGCTGCAGCCAAGGCGGAAATATTCGAAGGCCTCGAACCGGGTGGTGTGGCGATCATTCCGGCTGACAACCCGCATGTCGAGCGGTTGGCCCAGGTGGCCGCGCTGCATGCCGCACAGGTCATCCGGTTTGGCACCCGGGCCGACGCCGATGTCCGGTTGATCGATGCCTTGCCGACGGCCGCAGGTGGCACGCTGGTCACCGCCGAATTTACCGCAGCAACCGGAATGCCGCGCAAACTGTGTTACACCATTTCCCAACCCGGTGCGCATTGGGTGGTCAATTCGCTGGCGGTAATGGCCGCCGTGGCAGCGGTCGGCGGCGATCTGGGCGCGGCCGGGCTGGCACTGGCCGAAATGCCCGATCTCGCCGGTCGGGGGGCGCGGCATTGGGTTGCGGCGGCGCACGGCGATAGTTCGGGGCGGGCCCTGGTCATCGACGAAAGCTACAATGCCAATCCCGCGTCGATGCGCGCGACATTGGCCCAATTGGCAGCGACGCCGGCGCATCGGCGGTTGGCTGTGCTGGGTGCGATGAAGGAATTGGGCTCCGCCAGCGATGGGTATCATGCCGATCTGGCCGAGCCACTGCTGACGGCCGGGGTGTCACTGGTCGTTCTGGTTGGCGCAGAAATGGCGGCATTGGCCGCGGCCTTGGGGAAAAGCGCGCACAACCCGCTTGCCGCCCGCATCGAGTTCGTTCACGTGCCCGACGTCGCCCGCGCCGCTGAAATCCTGGCCTCAGGTTACGGTTTGCCGCAAGGTGGCGATGCGATCCTGATCAAGGGATCGAATTCGGTTGGATTGGCGGCATTGGTCAAGGCGTTAACCCAGCCCGACTCAACCGCATTGCAGGGTCGGGTGACGGCCGGGGACGTTTGAATGCTGTATATAATCGCGCAATGGCTGCATTTCGAAGGCCTGACCAATCTGATCCGGTATCAGTCGTTCCGGTCGGGCGCTGCTTTGCTGACGGCGCTAGCAGTCGGCCTGATTATCGGGCCACGTTTCATCGACATGTTGCGGATGCGCCAGGGCAAGGGCCAACCGATCCGCGCCGACGGTCCGCAATCGCATCTGGCCAAACGCGGGACCCCGACGATGGGCGGGCTGATGATCGTCATCGCGCTGGCGATCGCTCTGCTGTTGTGGATGGATTTGGGCAGCCGT
>CAIPWG010000589.1 GCA_903868655.1 uncultured Sphingomonadales bacterium | reverse complement strand
GCGCCCCCACAGGGCTTTGGCCCCTCAATGCCCCAGCAAGGACCGGCACCTGTTGCACCGGCCTATCCGGCCATGGCCTTTGGCACGCCCGAAACACCGCCGGCGGGCTATATGATGGTGCCCGTTCCAACCGGCCGGCAGCAGCCCTGCGTTGAAACACGCACGGTCACCACCGAATATATCACGGACCGCCCGCAGCACATCGCCCATCGCGTGATCCGGGCCAAACCGCACCGCAAGGACAAGCGGGTTTATACGGGCAGCTGACCCTGCATCATTCGCCGCAGAGCGGGTCATCGGGCAGCGCATGGCCATCGTGGCCTTGCCACAGCACAGATCCAGCCCCTGCCGCGATGACACAGGCAATCGCGAGAACCTGACGCGCGGTGAGCATTTCGCCGAGCATGAGCATGCCCATCAAGGCACCCACACCCGGCTCCGCCGCAACGATAATGCCGAAGGTACGGTGCGGGATGCTGCGCATTGCGACGCGTTCGAGCGAAAACGGCAAAGCGCCCGAGACCATGGATGCACCAAACCCGAGCACAAGCAGGCGCGGATCGAACAATCGCAAGCCGGCGCTGGCAATGCCAAACGGTGCAATGACAAGCGCCGCAGTCGTCATGCCAACTGCCACCGCCTGACCCGGGTGAACATGTCCGCCGCGTTGGCCAAACACGATATACAAGGCCCAGAACAACGCGGCGAGCAATGCGAAGCCTGTACCAACCGGATCGAGCGCGCGCACGGGCCCGGCAATCGGCAGCAAAAGGCCAAGGCCAATCACAGCCAATCCGATCCACACCAGATGCGCCAGACGCCGCGAATGGAGCAACGCGACCGAAAGCGGCCCGAGAAATTCGATCGCCATCGCCACGCCCAGCGGTAGTGTTGCCAACGCCTTGTAAAACGACAGGTTCATGGCCCCCAGCGCGCCACCATACAGCGCCATGTCAGCCAGTTCACGCAGGGTCCAGACGCGACGCCACGGGCGCCAGACCGCCAACAGCACCAGCGCCGAGAAACCGGCGCGATAAAACGCAGTACCTTCCGCACCGATGTCGACAAACAGCTGTTTGGCAAACGAAGTGCCAATCGTAACGAATACCATCGCCCCGACCAGCGCAGCATAAGGCAGGAGTGCCGCAGAACGGGGCTCATCGGCCCTTTTCTGCGCAGTGCTGTTGGTCAAGAGAGTGTCGTTTCCCGCACTGCACGATCAGACACAGACCGTTTCCACGGCGCGTCATAATGGATTGCAACACTGGCTTCAAATGCTTCGCGAGCAAGCACAAGGAAGCGGGCCGGAAACCCGGCCGGGCGCACGTGGCGGATCATCATGGTTCTCCTGTATGGCACCGTTACGGCGATGCCGGCGGACCGATTGTTGGCCTCGCCTTGGGTGTGACCAAACAACTAGCGCGGTTTGACAAGCCAATGGCGCCGATTTTGGGTGGTATTGCGCCTATTTTTCGCGTTAAGCTGCACGATATGCGAAAAAACGTCGAACTTGATCATTTTGACCGGCGCCTGATCGAAGAGGCACGACGCGACAACCAGCAACCGGCGCGAATCCTGGCGGAGAAAGTCGGTCTGTCGGTGTCGGCTGTGCTACGCAGATTGCGGCGCTTGCGCGAAACCGGTGTGATCATTGCCGACCGCGCGGTTATCGACCCTGCGCTGACAGGATCGGCGCTGACCATGCACGTGCTGGTCAAAATGAAGCAGGCCGGAGCCAGTTCGATGGATGCATTTGCCCGCGCAATCGCAGATCACCGTGAGGTGACTGCCGCCTGGGATGTCACCGGAGATGATGATTTCGTGCTGAAGGTTCAGGTCGGCTCGATGCAGGAATATGATCGCTTTACCCGCCGCGCGCTGGGTGAAGACAAAGGCGTCTATGCCTTTAAAACGCTGATCACGATTCACACGATTGTCGAAGACGATGGCTGGCGCAGACCGCTTCAGCTGGAATGAACCGCCCCTGCCATTCCAAACAGGGGCGGTTTCACACAATCAGAGCTTGCGCCCGATCAGTTCCTTCATGATTTCGTTCGTGCCACCAAAAATCCGGGTGACACGCGCACCGCGCCACGCGCGAGCAATCGCATACTCGTTCATGTAGCCCGCACCACCGTGCAGTTGCAGGCACTTGTCCATGACTTCCCACTGCAATTCGGTATGCCAGAGCTTGGCCGCCGCGCCCTCTTCAGGTGTCAGTTCACGCTTGAGGTGACGGGCCAATGCCCAATCAAGGTGTGCCCAACCGACTTGCAGCTTTGTCTTGAGATCGGCGAGCGTGAAACGCGTGTTTTGAAAGTCGAGAATCGGTTTGCCGAACGCCTTGCGATCGCGCGTAAACGCCACCGTATCGTCAAACGCGCGTTGCGCCGAAGCCTGAGCACTGACCGCAATCGACAGGCGTTCTTGCGGCAATTCGCTCATCAGGTAGACGAAGCCCTTGCCCTCTTCACCCAGGCAATTGGTGATAGGCACACGCACGTCGTTGAAAAACAGTTCCGACGTATCCGCTTCATCCTGGCCAATTTTGTCAAGATTGCGTCCACGCTGAAAACCTTCGCGATTGGCTTCGACCAGCACGATCGAAACACCCTTCCACGCCGGTTGCACATCGGTATCGGTCTTGCAGCAGACCAGGATCAAATCGGCATTCTGACCGTTGGTGATATACGTCTTGGACCCATTGATCACATAATGGTTGCCGTCTTTTTTGGCAGTTGTGCGCATGCTTTGCAGGTCGGATCCGGTACCCGGCTCGGTCATGGCAATCGCAGTGACCACTTCGCCCGATACCATTTTGGGCAGCCAATGGCGCTTCTGCTCTTCGGAACCGTAGGTTACCAGGTAATTGACCACGATATCCGATTGCAGCGAAAAACCGGTGGTGACCCGGCCGTAATAGGCGCTTTCTTCGTCGACGATCGCGTTATAGCCGAAATCAAGGCCGAGCCCGCCATAGGCTTCAGGCACGGTCGGGCACAGCATGCCGAGTTCGCCGGCCTTGGGCCAAACGGACTTCGGCACAATGCCTTCTTCGGCCCATTTCGCACCGTTCGGTTCGATTTCTTCCTGAAGAAATCGACGGACGGTATGGCGAAACGCCTCGTGGTCTTCATTGTAGGCACTGCGGGGTACGAGATCGAGCGACATGGGCACAGCTCTCCGGTTCTGGTTACTTTGACCCAAGGTAAAGCAGGCCGGAGAGATCGGTCAATCAAAATTAATCGTTCGATTAAAGCTTTGCCCCCGCAGGCACGTCAAATTGCCCCGCCCGTCAGCCGCTGGCAGATCAGATCAAGCTGATCGAGCGTCTTGTAGCGGATCGACACCGCTCCGGTCCGAGGATCGGCATCGGCGGTAATCGTGACCTTGAGCCCGAGAAATTCCTCAAGATGTGCCTGCACCGCCGCAATATCGGCAGATTCACCGGGCGAGCGTTCGGCCCGCGCACGACGCGGACCGCTGCTATCCGGGCGCGCCAGTTTCTTGGCCAGTTTTTCGGTTTCGCGAACAGATAATCCCTTCGCGACGACCTCCCGCGCTGCTGCGGCCGGATCGGGCAGTGTTGCCAGAGCACGCGCATGTCCCATCGACAATTCGTTGCGCTCAACCAGCACAAGCACGTCTTCAGGCAAGCCAAGCAACCGCATGATATTGGCTACGTGGCTGCGCGATTTGTCGACAAACGTGGCGATCTCTTGCTGCGTCAGGCCATCGCGTTCGGCCAGCTTTTGATAAGCACGTGCTTCCTCAACGGGGTTGAGATCTTCGCGTTGCAAGTTTTCGATCAGTGCCAACGCAGTCACTTCGCGATCGTCGAGTTGCCGCACGATCGCCGGAATTTCATGCGCTCTTGCGCGTTGCGAAGCCCGCCACCGGCGTTCCCCCGCGACAAGCTGATAGCGGTTGCCACCCAGCGGACGCACCACCACGGGCTGAATAACCCCACGCGCGGCAATCGACGCAGCCAGCTCGTTCAGTGCGGCTTCATCAAAATGACGGCGAGGCTGATCGGGATGCGGTTCGATCTGCGACACCGGTAACAACATCAAACCGCTGTCAGGACGGCCAGCAATCAGCTCCGCCTCACCTGATACTGATTTTGCCTCGCTTGTGTCTGACCGCACCAAGGCTTCTTCGCGCCGGGTTTCTCCGAGCAAGGCGCCTAGCCCACGTCCGAGTGCCGCACGGCGCGGCGTAGTCGCTTTGGTTGTTGCGCTGTCGGTCGTCATGCCGCTTTCCTCTGTTTAGGCAGCCGCACAATGATTTCCCGTGCGAGGCGCATGTAGGCCTGCGAGCCAACGCAAGCATGGTCATAAATGAGCGCCGGCAAGCCGTGGCTCGGCGCTTCGGACAATCGCACATTGCGCGGGATGACCGATTCGAACACCAGATCGTTGAGACACGAACGAACGTCTTCAGAAACTTGATCCGTCAACCGGTTGCGTCGGTCGAACATGGTCAGCACGATGCCCAGGATGCCAAGATCCGCATTGAAACGTTCTTGCACGCGTTCCACGGTTTGCAGCAACTGACTCAGGCCCTCGAGTGCGAAAAACTCGCACTGCAACGGCACCAACAAGGTGTCGGCGGCTGTCATCGCGTTGAGAGTCAGCAAACCCAACGAGGGCGGGCAATCAATCAAGCAAATGTCGTGCTCCGAATCATGCGCAAGCGAGCGGCGCAGACGACCTGTGCGATCATCGACGCTGACCAGTTCAACTTCCGCACCAGACAGATCAACCGTGGCTGGAACCAGATCAAGCCCAGGGATGCGGGTGGGGATGACGCAGTCCCCCACCGGGGTCTGATCGATCAGCAGTTCGTACGAAGAGCGATCGCGTTCTGCCGCGCTGATACCCAATCCCGTCGACGCATTGCCTTGAGGATCGAGATCAATGAGCAAGACTTTGGAGCCTGTTGCAGCCAGCGCGGTGGCAACGTTGATCGCTGTCGTGGTTTTGCCCACACCACCCTTTTGATTGGCAACCGCAATGGTGATCATGTCACGCGCCTTTTTTCTGCGGTGAAGCGAGCAAATGCCCAACAAGCACCCCGGCAGCCGGATCGGTTAACGAGTGTTCCACGTGAAACGTGTGTCGCCACTTTTCGTCAAGCTCTTGCAGTTCATGCCGGGCCTTGAGCCCTTTGGGCAACAACCAAAGTGTCTGCGGTGTGGAAAAACGTGCGGAAAGCGACAACAATTTTTCAAGCGGTGCAAAAGCCCGTGCGGAGATCACCGAGTACTGCTGGTTCGGCATGTCTTCAACCCGCGACAACACAACCTGCACATTTTCGAGGCCCAAAGCCCGCGTGGCGCGAGTGAGCCATTCAGTACGCAACCGACGCGAATCAACCAAAGTCACACGGCGTGACGGCACCAGAGCTGCGATGACCAGACCTGGAAACCCAGCCCCAGTGCCCAGATCAAGCCAAGCGCCCTGGTCCGGTGTTCCACGTGAAACATGAAGCAGCTGTGCGCTGTCAGCAATATGACGCTGCCACACGTGCGCCAGGCTCGACTTCGCTACCAGGTTCTGACGCGCATTCTCATCACCAAGCATGGCCACCAGCTCGGACAACCGGGCCATTGCCACACGATCAACCCCCAGCACCTCAACCATCCACGCCCGCGCGCCATCCTCACTGTCAATAAGACTCGTCATGCTGCGCGCCGCCGGGCATGCACCAGCAGGCTGGCCAAGGCAGCAGGCGTGATCCCCGCCACCCGCCCTGCTGCAGCCAAGGTCTGCGGTTGCGCGGCAGACAGCCGCTCAATCATTTCGCGTGAGAGCCCAGGCACATCGCCAAAAGGATAGTGCTCGCCCAGCGCAACGGTTTCACTCGCACGCACGTCACGCAACTCCGCTTCTTGCCGTGCAACATAG
>CAIPWG010000588.1 GCA_903868655.1 uncultured Sphingomonadales bacterium | reverse complement strand
TCTGAAGCGTCTGATCGAGCTGCGCGCGCCTGACATCATCGTGCGCAACGAAAAGCGCATGTTGCAGGAAGCCGTTGATGCGCTGTTCGACAACGGTCGTCGCGGCCGTATCATCACCGGCGCCAACAAGCGTCCGTTGAAGTCGCTTTCTGACATGTTGAAGGGCAAGCAGGGCCGGTTCCGCCAGAACCTGCTTGGCAAGCGCGTCGACTATTCGGGCCGTTCGGTGATCGTGACCGGTCCCGAGCTCAAACTGCACCAGTGCGGTCTGCCCAAGAAGATGGCGCTCGAACTGTTCAAGCCGTTTATCTACGCCCGGCTCGATGCCAAGGGTCTGTCGATGACGCTGAAGCAGGCGAAAAAGTGGGTCGAAAAGGAACGCAAGGAAGTCTGGGACATCCTGGACGAAGTGATCCGCGAACACCCTGTCATGCTCAACCGCGCGCCGACGCTGCACCGTTTGGGCATTCAGGCATTCGAACCCGTGCTGATCGAAGGCAAGGCGATCCAGCTGCACCCGCTGGTCTGTTCGGCTTTCAACGCCGATTTCGACGGTGACCAGATGGCGGTTCACGTGCCGCTTTCGCTGGAAGCCCAGCTCGAAGCGCGCGTGCTGATGATGAGCACGAACAACATCTTGTCACCTGCCAATGGCAAGCCGATCATCGTGCCGTCGCAGGACATGGTGCTGGGGCTTTATTACCTGTCGATGGATCGCCAGGGCGAACCAGGCGAAGGCATGTTGCTGGGCGACATGGCGGAGGTTCACCAGGCGATCAACGCGG
The DNA here is from genome assembly GCA_903868655.1 of uncultured Sphingomonadales bacterium. Taxonomy (GTDB): domain Bacteria; phylum Pseudomonadota; class Alphaproteobacteria; order Sphingomonadales; family Sphingomonadaceae; genus Novosphingobium. Next base: position 2,086 of record CAIPWG010000588.1, on the reverse strand, counting down.
GCGCAGTCACGCTGCACACCAAGATTGTCGCGCGCGTTCCGCAGACCGACGAAGCCGGCAAGTCTTACCTGAAACGCTACGACACCACACCGGGTCGTATGCTGATCGGTGAATGCCTGCCCAAAAGCCACACCGTGCCTTTTGAACTGGTCAACCGTTTGCTGACCAAGAAGGAAATCGCGGACGTTATCGACCAGGTCTATCGCCACACCGGCCAGAAAGAGACCGTGCTGTTTGCCGACGCGATCATGTCGCTCGGTTTCCGCAACGCGTTCAAGGCCGGCATCTCGTTTGGCAAGGATGACATGATCATCCCGCCGAGCAAGGATGCGCTGGTTGACGAAACCCGTGCGCTGGTGGCCGATTACGAACAACAGTATCAGGACGGCCTGATCACCCAGCAGGAAAAGTACAACAAGGTGATCGATGCCTGGAGCCGTTGCGGCGACCAGGTTGCGGCCGCCATGATGGACGAGCTGCGGGCCTGCCCGATCGATGAAAACGGCCGCGAACGTCAGGTCAATGCGATCTACATGATGAGCCATTCGGGCGCGCGCGGTTCGCCGGCGCAGATGAAGCAGCTTGCCGGGATGCGCGGTCTGATGGCCAAGCCTTCGGGCGAAATCATCGAAACCCCGATCATCTCGAACTTCAAGGAAGGCCTGACCGTCCTTGAATACTTCAACTCGACCCACGGCGCCCGCAAGGGTCTGGCCGATACCGCGCTCAAGACGGCAAACTCGGGTTACCTCACTCGCCGTCTGGTCGATGTGTCGCAGGATTGCGTTGTCACGATCGAGGATTGCGGCACCGAACGCGCGTTGGAAATGCGTGCAATCGTTCAGGGTGGTTCGACCATCGCATCGCTTGGCGAACGCATCCTGGGCCGCACGCTGGCCGAAGACATGATCGAAGCCAAGACCGGCGAAGTGATCGAAAAGAGCGGCACGCTGCTCGACGAAGCCGCTATTACGCGGATCGAAGCGGCGGGTGTGCAATCCGCGCGCATCCGTTCGCCGCTGATCTGCGAATCGCACGTGGGCGTTTGTGGCAAGTGCTATGGCCGCGATCTGGCGCGCGGGACCCCGGTCAACATCGGTGAAGCGGTCGGCGTGATCGCGGCACAGTCGATCGGCGAACCGGGCACGCAGCTGACCATGCGTACGTTCCACATCGGTGGTGCGGCACAGGTCAACGAACAGTCGCACCTTGAATCGCTGTGCGATGGTACCGTGCAATATCGCGACATCCCGACCATTGAAGACAGCCGCGGGCGTCGCCTGTCGCTGGCGCGCAATGGCGAAATTGCGGTCTATGACACCGATGGCCGCGAACGCGCGGTTCACCGTGTGCCTTACGGTACGCACTTGCTGCTGCCCAATGGATCGACGATCAAGCTGGGTGAACGCATCGCCGAGTGGGACCCGTTCACCACCCCGGTGATCACCGACAAGTCGGGTGTCGTGCGCTATCAGGACCTGATCGATGGCCGTACGCTGACCGAACTCGTCGACGAAGCGACCGGCATCGCCCAGCGCGTGGTGACCGAAAACCGTGCAGGTGGCCGCGCCAAGAAGGAAGATCTGCGTCCGCGCCTGACTTTGCTCGACGAAAATTCGGGTGAAGCCGCGCGCTACCTTATGGCGCCGGGCACGACGCTGTCGGTCGAAGACGGTCAAACCGTTCAGGCCGGTGACGTGCTGGCTCGTGCCAGCCGCGAAGCTGCGAAGACGCGCGACATCACCGGCGGTCTGCCGCGGGTTGCCGAACTGTTCGAAGCACGCCGTCCCAAGGACAACGCGATTATCGCCAAGGTCTCGGGCCGGATCGAATTCGTTCGCGACTACAAGGCAAAGCGCAAGATCGCGATCATCCCGGAAGAGGGCGAACCGGTTGAATACCTGATCCCCAAGTCCAAGGTAATCGACGTTCAGGAAGGCGACTACGTCAAAAAGGGCGACAACCTGATCTCAGGCTCGCCTGATCCGCACGACATTCTTGAAGTGCTCGGCGTGGAAGCGCTGGCCGAATACCTCGTGGCGGAAATTCAGGAAGTCTATCGCCTCCAGGGCGTGAAGATCAACGA
>CAIPWG010000587.1 GCA_903868655.1 uncultured Sphingomonadales bacterium | reverse complement strand
CTTTGCAGATGGCCTCTCCCCCGCGGTCATTCGCTCCAGTCCCCGGTCCGGCGCAGCAGGTGTCACACGATTGAAGGACGACATGATGACCAAGACCCCGGCATCGCCCGCGTGGCCTCGGCACCCGTGCCGGCCCCGTGGCTGATTGCTGACAACCCAATCCGTTTTTGACGTTTCCAGACGACCGCCGCGCCCCCCCCACTCTGCGAGCGGTCATACAATCCCTGGAAAAGCCCCTGCCCCAGGCAGGGGCCATGGGGGCGGAGCAATCCGCCCCCTTTTTTTCGCATGCATCATACGGCCGGATCAGACCCGTTTGGATTGGCACTGCGCCAACGGGCGCGGAATATACCCATGCCAGCCAAACGCTCTGGCCATCGGGCCATGCTGCGGCCATAGGCGCAGCAGACGACAACTGCCCGGTTGCACCAAATCAAGAGGCTGTGATGACCATCACCGTGAAAGACCTGATGCTCGAATGCGGCGTCGCTTTTGGCACCAGCGGCGCGCGCGGTCTGGTTTCGGCGATGACCGACCGGGTCTGCTACGGCTACACAGCGGGTTTTTTGCGCCACATGGCCGATGAAGGTGAATTTGCACCCGGCGTCGCGGTCGCACTGGCTGGCGATCTTCGCCCCAGCAGCCCACGCATTCTGGCCGCATGTGCCCGCGCTATCCGCGATCTAGGCGGGGTTCCGGTGTTTTGCGGCTATGTCCCGACGCCCGCACTGGCGCTTTATGCGTTCGGCCGGGGTATCCCCTCGCTGATGGTCACCGGCAGCCACATTCCTGCGGACCGCAACGGCATCAAGTTCTACCGCAGCAAAGGCGAAGTGCTCAAAGCCGACGAAGCCGGGATGAGCCGCCAGCTGGTCGATCTGGGCGGCGGTCGGTTCGATAGCGCGGGCATGTTGGTTCAGGCTGAAACACTGCCACCGGTCACCGATGCACAAACCGCTTATGTGCAACGCTATATCGATCATTTCGGGGCTGGCGCGCTGAACGGCAAACGTGTCGGTGTCTATCAACATTCTGCAGTCGGCCGCGATGTTCTGGCGACAATCTTGCGCGAGCTTGGTGCCGAAATCGAATTGCTTGGCCGGTCGGAGGTATTCGTGCCAGTCGATACCGAAGCAATCCGCCCGGAAGATGTCGTGTTGGCGCAGCAATGGGCCGCGCAATACGGCTTTGACGCCATCGTTTCGACCGATGGCGATTCCGACCGGCCGCTGATCGCCGACGAAACCGGCAAGTGGTTGCGCGGCGATGTCCTGGGCATTTTATGCGCGGCGGGCGTAGGCGCAACCAGCGTTGTTACACCGGTCAGCAGCAACAGCGCAGTCGAGGCATGCGGCCGGTTTGCCCAAGTGGTGCGAACGCGGATCGGTTCGCCTTATGTCATCAGCGCGATGCAGCGCGAACTCGCCGCAGGCTCTGCCTGTGTGGTTGGTTATGAAGCCAATGGCGGGTTCCTGCTGGGTAGCCCGATCGCGGGCAAAGCTGGCCCGACACCCGCATTGCCCACGCGCGATGCGGTCCTGCCGATGCTGGTGGTGCTGACCGCAGACGCGCCCAGTGTTTCGGCGCAGCTCGCCAGCCTGCCACCGCGCTATACTTTTTCGGACCGGATCATTCCGTTTCCGCCCGAAGCTAGCAAGCGCCTGTTCGGGGAATTGACCGCGGGCGACGACGCCGCGCGGCTGACGCTCCAGACTTCGCTGTTCGGCAGCTTTGCCGGGGCCACCGTGGCGGTTGATTTGACCGATGGCGTGCGGGCGAAGTTTGCCGATGGCGGCGTGATCCATCTGCGCGGATCGGGCAATGCGCCCGAATTGCGCTGCTATACCGAAGGCAGCAGCGAAGCCGAAGCCATGGCGTTGAATGCCAAGGCCACGATCGCGATCAAACACTTGCTGGGTTTGGCGTAATCAGCTTTCGATCGGTACCGCCAGCGCGGACCGGTCGATCTGATCGATCCGCGTAAACCCGCCCAGCGCCATCGCAACGCGCAATTCGGCAGAGATCAGTTTGAGCATCCTGGCCACGCCCGCCTCTCCATCGGCGCCCAACGCATAAGCCCAGGCGCGCCCGAGCATCACGCCTTTGGCGCCCAGCGCGAGCATCCGTGCCACATCAAGACCGGAACGCACCCCGCCATCGGCCAGCACGGTCAGACGGTCACCCACCGCATCGGCAATCGGTGGCAAGGCCCGCGCCGAAGACAGCACCCCATCGAGCTGGCGCCCGCCATGGTTTGACACAACAATCCCATCGGCACCGTGATCGGCGGCTTGGCGCGCATCATCGGGATCGAGAATCCCCTTGATAATCAGCGGCCCGTCCCATTCGGCGCGGATGAAATCGAGCCCCGCGGTGTGCGCCACCGCCAGCGCCTCGAAGTCCGCACCCGCCAAAATCTGGATGCCCACCGGCAAATCACATTCCAGCTTCACCGCGGCGGCCACCAGCGTCATGGCGGCGGT
>CAIPWG010000586.1 GCA_903868655.1 uncultured Sphingomonadales bacterium | reverse complement strand
TCGCTTCCGGCGTTCTTGAACGCGCACCATTTGGAACGCATGGGCCGTTTCCGCCCCGGACACATGTATGATCAATATCTGGTTGATGATTTTCGCCGCGCTGTCCTGTCCACCGGCATCGTCGGCGGGGTAACGATCACCCCGCATGAAGCGGCTGCGCCCACACCTGGCACACCGGGCGTGGTCGATCTCGACGTGATATTGGCCAAAGGGCCCGAACACACCATTGGCGCGCAGATCGGCCTGTCGAACGGAGAAGGCTTCGTGCTTGAGGGCAGCTGGGAAGATCGCAATTTGTTTCCGCCCGAAGGCATGGTGCGGGTGCGCGGCATATTGGGTACGCGTCAGCAGTTGGCTGGCACGACTTTCCGTCGCAGCAATTTCATGACCCGCGATCAGGCGCTCAATATCGATCTTTATGCCCAGTCTCTCGATACCAATGCCTATAACGCGCGCACGCTGTCGGCGATTGCCAGCCTCGACAAACAGAGCACGCTGTTGTTCCAGAAACGCTGGGCTTATTCGCTGGGGGTGCAGATCACCGCGACCAAGCAGCTGGCCTCAGGTTCGGTACCGGGCAGCGCCTATCTGCCCTATTTCATAGCTGCATTGCAGCTGAAGCTGGCGTTTGACAGCAGCAACAACTTGCTGGACCCGGTCCGGGGCGTTCGCCTGACCGTCACGGTTTCTCCCGCGATCTCGATCCAGGACGGGCCGCGTTCATCGTATGTTACGACCCAGCTCGATGCCAGTTCCTATCAACCTGTTGGCGGCGCGGTAGTCATGGCCGAACGCCTGCGTGTAGCCGCGATCAATGGCACTGGCATCGCCAACATCGCGCCATCTCAGCGGTTGTATGCGGGCGGTGGCGCGTCGATCCGCGGCTATGGCTATCAGGATGTGGGGCCTAGGGATTCGAGCAACAATCCCGTCGGTGGCTTGTCGCTCGCCGAATTTTCACTCGAAGCGCGGGTTCGCACCGCACTGTTTGATGGCGCCTTGAGCGTGGTGCCCTTTGTCGATGCGGGCATGGTCGGCCCATCGCCCACCCCGACATGGCACGGCGCCAAGTTCGGGGCAGGGATCGGGGTGCGCTACAAGACCAATTTCGGCCCGATCCGGATTGATCTGGGCACCCCGCTCAATCCTTCGCCCGGGGACAGCCGGATCGGGGTCTATGTGTCGCTTGGGCAGGCGTTCTGATGGCCAAGACTGCCTCGAAACCGGCGGATGTGCGTCGTGGATGGTTGGCGGGCCTGCTCCGCCTGGCGGGGTTGGCCGTGCTGGGGCTGGCCGCAATTGCTGCCTTTGGCGTGCTGATGCTCGATTCGCCGTTGGGCCATCGGTTGGTTGCTGACCGTATTGCGGCGCTGCGGTTGCAAAGCGGGCTGGGCATGACCATTGGCCGTATCGACGGTTCGCTGTTTGGCGCGGCGCAGTTGCACAACGTGGTGCTGTCTGATCCGGCAGGCCGGTTCATGACCGTGCCCGAAGCCAATCTCGATTGGCGGCCGTTGCCCTTGCTGCGGCTGGCGCTGGGGTTGGGCGGGGGTCTCGATATCCGCAATCTGGCGTTGCATCGCGGGCTGCTGCTGCGCGCACCTCGGCTCAATCCCGCCGATCCCAACACGCCGATCCTGCCCAATTTTGATATCCGGCTTGATCGGTTGAGCGTCGATGGCTTGACGGTGGCTCCGGGATTGGCGGGTGCGCGGCGGCGCATCGACCTGACCGCACGCGCGCAGGTCCATGACGGGCGCGTGATCCTTGCCAGCGATGGCCGTTTGGGTGGGCGCGATCGGTTGTCCCTGTCACTCGACAGCGAGCCCGATCGCGATACGTTTGCCCTGCATCTTGACTATCGCGCACCACAGGGCGGCCTGCTGTCGGCTTTGACCGGGGTGAACCATACGGTTGTCGCGCGAATTGGCGGCGACGGGCATTTTGCCCAGTGGCACGGCTGGGTTCTGGCCGATGCCGATGGACGACGGCTGGTGGGTGGGCAGATCGACAACCGGTCTGGGCGCTATCGTCTGGCTGCGCTGTTGCATCCCGAAGCAGCGTTTGGCGGGCTGGCCGCGCAATTGGGTCGTGACCGGCTGGGGGTGACTTTTGCCGGGACTTTCGCCGGGGGCCGGATTGACGGACGGCTGCATGCGGCCAATGCGCTGGGGCGGGTTGACGGAACAGGCGCCATCGATCTGGTGCGCAACCGGGCCGACGCGCTGACGCTGGATACTCAATTGCTCAACCCCGACTTGCTGCCCGCCACATGGCGCGATGCTGTCCACCCCGGCCCGGCGCGGATGTCCGCTCGGCTCGATGGCGCATTTGGCGCGTTGTCCATTGCGCACGATTTGCGTGTCACCCGTCTCGAAACCGGTGCGGCTCGGTTTGAAGGCCTGCACACGGCAGGTCTTGCATATTGGCATGGCGGACAGCTTGATGTGCCGCTTGCCGTGCACGCGCAGCGCGTGATCACCGGCACGCCATGGCTCGACGCGCGGCTGGCGGGGGCGCTGCTCAACGGATCGTTGCGGATCGACTCAACCCGGCTGTCTGGTGATGGCTGGCACGTGATCGGGCGTGGGTTGTCGGCCAATCTCGCGTTGAAGGGTGATCTGCACCACGGTGGCTATGCCTTGGCCGGGCGGGTCGATGCACGGGGCGTCGATGTTCCCCGCATCGGCGTGGTCGACGGCACAGCCAAGGGCGTGCTGGCCTTTGGCACACATGTTCCGTGGACGCTCGCAGTCAACTATGCGGGCAATGCCGGACGTTTCGATAATGGCGCGCTGGTCACGCTGGCCGGGGATCGCGCGCATCTTGCGGGCAGTCTGCATTGGGGCGCAAACCGCGCGCTGCTGCTGCCCGGCATCCAGATCACGTCACCGCTTCTCACGGTAACGGGCAAAGCCGGCATTGGACCTGGCAACACCCTGAACCTCGCCGTTGATGGTCACCAAACACAATATGGGGCATTCGATGCGCAACTTGCGATGGATCATACCGGCACGCGCGGTCATGCGCATCTGGCCGACCCGCTACCCGCTGCCGGTGTCAAAAATCTCGTGCTCGATCTCATCGACACTCCGGGGGGATATCGCCTTGTAGCAAGCGCAGCGTCACGTTTGGGTGCAATTGCCGCGACGGTCGATCTGGCCACACCGCCCAACAGCAATGCACAGATTGATCTGACCGATGTGCGCGTGTTCGACACGCGGTTACGTGGCAGTCTGGCGCTCAACCCGGGTGGGCTCGATGGTGACCTGGCGCTGGCGGGTGGCGGCCTGGATGGTTCGATCCATTTCGCGGGTGGCAATATGGGCCAGGCCATTGCGGTTTCGCTGAAGGCCCGCGCGGCACATTTTGGCGGCGATCGGCCGATTACGGTTGGCGTCGCGGATCTGACGCTCAAAACACTGTTTTCGCATGACCATTCGTCGGCCCAAGGCGCTTTGAAAGCGCAAGGCGTGGCGTTTGGCGGACTGTTTATCGGCCGGCTGCTGGCCGATGGCAAAATGGCCGATGGATCGGGTTCCATCACTGCATCACTGGCGGGACGGCGTGGCACGCGTTTGGCTTTGCAAGGCAGTGCCGCGTTCACCCCGGCGCGTCTGACCGCCTATGTATCCGGTGATTATGCCGGCAATGCGATTACCATGCCCCGCCGCGCGATTGTCGATTTCGACGCCCAAGGCTGGCGATTGCAACCCAGTCAGGTCAATTTCGGTAGTGGCGCGGTGATTGCCAGCGGACGCCTGGGCAGCGGGCCGACCGATTTGCATCTGGCCATATCGCGCATGCCGTTGTCGGCGCTGGATATCGTCTATGCCGATCTAGGGCTTGGCGGATTTGCGTCAGGCATCATTGATTATCGCAACGATCATGCCGGTGCGCCCGAAGGCCATGCCGCGGTGTCGGTCATGGGTCTCACGCGGTCCGGTCTGGTGCTGACCTCACGCCCGCTTGATCTCGCGCTGGTTGGCCAGCTTGACGCGCGCGCGTTGCAATTGCGGGCTGTGGCGCGCGAAGGCACCGTACCGCGTATGCGGTTGCAGGCGCTGATTGCCGATCTGCCGCGCGGCGGAACAATGATCGACAGGCTTCGCGCCGGCGTCTTGCGCGGACAATTGCGCTATGCCGGACCGGCCGATGCGCTGTGGCGGCTGGCCGCCATTGACGCGTTCGATCTGACCGGGCCCATCGGCATTGCTGCCGATGTCCATGGCTCGCTCGACGCCCCATTGCTGAGCGGTGCGGTTGTCAGCCACACTTTGCGGGCGCAGAGCGCAATCAGCGGATCGGATATCAAAGCGATCGATCTGGCCGGCAACTTCAATGGTGCACATCTGTCGTTGGCACATTTTTCGGGCACGGCGCCCAATGGCGGGCATGTTTCCGGCAGCGGATCGATCGATTTCAGCGACGTTTCGAGCGCGCGGCCCAAAATTGATCTGCGGTTGGGCGCAGCCAATGCGGAATTGGTCAACCGGCCTGAAATGGGCGCAACGATCTCCGGGCCAATGCGCATCGTGTCTGACGGTCACGCCGGAACGGTCGCGGGGCGTTTGCATATCGATCGTGCGCGCTGGCTGCTCGGCCGGACAACGGCGACGCAAGACCTGCCTGTGATCGCTGTGACCGAACGCAACACGCCCACCGATGTTGCGCCACCCACGCCACGGGGCACTCCCTGGAAACTGTTGATCGATGCAACGGGATCAAACTGGATCGATGTGCGTGGCATGGGTCTGGAAAGCGAATGGCAAACCGACGTGCATCTGCGCGGCGACACCAGCGCGCCACAGATTTTTGGCAGTGCCGACGTGGTTCGGGGCAGTTACGAATTTGCCGGAAAGCGGTTTGATCTGACCCGCGGACGCATCCGTTTCAACGGTGAAACCCCGATTGATCCCCAATTGGATATCGTTGCGACCGGCGATGCCAACGATATTTCCGCGACTATCACGATTGGTGGATCGTCACAGCGACCGCAAATCGGCTTTGCGTCGGTTCCTGCTTTGCCCGAAGAAGAATTGCTGAGCCGGATCCTGTTCGGCAGTTCGATCACCCAAATTTCTGCGCCAGAGGCGGTGCAACTGGCGTCCGCTTTGGCAGCCTTGCGCGGGGGGGGCGGGCTTGATCCCATCAACAAGCTGCGCGGGGCGATCGGATTGGATCGCCTGCGCGTGCTCAGCGCCGATCCGACGATAAGCCGCGGCACCGCTTTGGCCGTGGGCAAATATCTGGGGCGGCGGTTTTATATCGAATTGGTGACCGATGGGCACGGTTACAACGCCACCTCGATCGAATTTCGTCTGACCCGCTGGCTGTCGTTGCTGGGGACGGTTTCCACGTTGTACGATGAATCCGTCACCTTGAAACTGAGCAAGGATTATTGATCCCCTGCATGGAAGCGTTGCCCAAGAGGGTTTCGGCCCGATGCAAAAACCAAAATTCGTCACCTGACACGAAAAATTACATCTTGAGTCGCAACAAAGTCACCGTCTTGTCATACCCTGCGGCTTGAACTGACAGGGTGATTGCGATCAACTCCGGACGCCCCATTTGCGACCTCACGCAAAGCTACGCACCCGTCGGTGGTGGTGGCATAGGTACATATTTGCGTGAGAAACGTGATTATGTGATGGCCAATCACGATTGTCGGTTGTTGCAGATCGTGCCTGGCCCAGAAGACCGGGTGATCGAAACCGGGCGGCATATCTGGGTTGAGATAGGTGCCGAACAAGTGCGTGGCAGCCCGAACTACCGGTTCATCACCCGTACCTCGGCTGTGCGCGAAGTGCTCGAAAAGTACCGCCCGCAAATCATTGAATCGCAATGCCCGTGGGTCTTGCCTTGGACCGCGATCAATTATCGTCGGGCGCATCCCGATACCGCGCTGGTTGCAGGCTATCATACCGATTTTCCCAATACCCATGTCTATCGCGTGGGCGCGTCGCTGTTCGGCGATTTTGTTGCGCGTGGTCTGCGCCGGCTATCGGCCAGCTATGCAGCCACGACCTATCGTGAATTTGATCGGGTCTATACACTTGGGCAGGAAATGCGCGCGGTGTTGATGGGCTATGGTGTGGCACATGTCGATGTCTTGTCATTGGGGGTCGATGCCGAAACCTTTCACCCCGACCGCCGCGATCCCGGCTTGCGCGCAGAACTGGGGCTGCCCGCAACCGGGCCCTTGCTGGCTTACGCCGGGCGGCTCGACAATGAAAAGCGCGCAGATCGGCTGATTTCCATGTTTCGGGAATTGCCGCCCGAATTGGGTGCCTCGATGATGCTGATCGGTGAAGGCAAATTGCGCGATCATCTGGCTGACGCGGCGCGCGATTTGCCAGTGGTGCTGCCGGGCTATTGCGCCGACCGGCAAAAATTGGCGCGTCTGCTCGCGTCTGCCGATATCTATGTGTCAGCCATGGCTGATGAAACGTTTGGGCTCTCGGTACTCGAAGCACAGGCTTGCGGGTTACCGGTTGTCGGTTTTGCATCGGGCGCGATGGTGCAACGCGTGCCCACAGGACTGGGCGAGTTGGTAGCGCTCGACGACGTGGCGGCGATGGCACGTGCGGTTGTTACCGTGGCGCAGAATGATCCCAAAGCGATTGGCCAACGGGCGCGCAGCCATGTGACGGCACGTTTTTCATGGGAACAGACGTTCGATATGCTGTTCGGCGATGTCTATTCGCGCGCGCTGGTTGCCGCTTGGCGTCGTCAGCACAAGGCGGGCTGGTTCCGGCGGTCGCCATCGCAGCCCTTGCTCGCCAGTCAGCGCGCGGGCTGAGTTCCAGAATATTTCAGGCCCTGAAAACAAACCCCCGCCTCGGGTAAGGCGGGGGTCTGAGCCGAGCCAGGCGCGGCTCATGGTCAGGCGTTATCGTTTCAAGCGTTAACGATGGTTTTCACTTCCATGAAGTCCTTCAGCCCGTGGCGACCGCCTTCGCGGCC
>CAIPWG010000585.1 GCA_903868655.1 uncultured Sphingomonadales bacterium | reverse complement strand
CGGGAGGTCCACGATCACGACGGTGCTGGGATGAAGGGATGGCACGCGGTATCGGCCGCAGCCGTGCTGGTTGCCGCGTTTGCCGCCGACCCTGCTCAGGCTGCGTCGGGGCAAGCAGCCGGTATCGCTACAGCCACGATAATCCGTCCCTTGAGTGTGACGGCACTGGCAGATATGGATTTCGGGACCATCACCCATTTGCCCGGCATCGGCGGCACCGTTACGGTCAATCCCGGCGCAGCCGGAGCCAGCTTTGCCGGCGGCACCAGCGCGGTCTGCATCGGTTCCGATTGCCTGTCGGCGCATGCCGCCCGCTTCGCCGTTACGGGCGAACCGCAACGCAACTACACGATCCAACTGCCAGGCTCGGTTACCGCGACAGGGTCAGCAATTGCTGCCGGTACGAATGTACCACCGCTGACAATCCGCGGATTGACCTTGCGCACGGCCAGTGGCGGCAGCGTGCCAAGGCTAGATGCCAGCGGTGCCGATGGGTTTGAAGTGGGCGGAACAATTACGGTGCCGGCTGATCTGCCGCCTGCGCACTATCGCGCCAGCTTTGCGGTAATCGTCAGCTATATCTGATCTGCGCGAATATCTTAATTGATAGTTCGGCAAAATATCCAGAAATCCACCTATATTCATTGCATAAATTTTGAATATCAAACGGTTTTAGTCCATAACAGTATTAAAAGATATACTTAATGCCAAATGAATTTGGCGAAAATTGCCACATCATTGATATCATAATCGCTATTTCTGAGAAAGTTCAGGATTTTATAATATAATTAATTCAAGTTTTCATCACGGTAAGTATAAATCCTAGTCACTCCTTCAAACCACCTGCCTAAACGGGGTTCATCGCTGGATCGGGTTGCGCATCAAAGCGCGATGGCCCCGCGACCTTTGGGATACATCCGTGCCGGACAGGCGGGACTGTCGGGCAGTCGATTGGGGATTTGGACATGAAGAAAATTCTGCTTTCCGCCGTTGTGGCGCTGTCGTTTGCTGCGCCTGCCCATGCCGCTTCGGGCAATTTATCGCAGGCCGTGGGCTCCGCCCTTGCCAATGTCGTTTCGCCCATCGTGCTGATCCATCCCAGCACGGCTTCGCTCAATTTTGGCACTTTCACCACCGGCACCGGCGGCTCGGTAATTGTCACTGCCGCAGGTGCAGGCAGCGTGACAGGCGATGTCGGCTTTGTTCCCGCATCCACCGAAGCAGCCGACCTGTTCCTGGTCAAAGGCGACAACAACCGCAATTTCACGATCGCGACGAGCAATGGTTCCGTGACCAATGGTGCGGTGTCGATGGCATTCATCACGATCCCTTCGGCATTTGTGAGCACCTTGAGCGCCACGGGCACCGGCACTTTCGCGGTTGGCGGTGCTCTGACAGTTTCCGGCACAGAAACCGCCGGCACGTATTCGGGCAGCTACAACGCCACGGTTGCTTACAACTGATCCACGGGCGCGCGATTGGGGGCGCAGGCTCAGTGCTTGTGCCCCCACAGCGTCCAGCTTGCGATCGCGCCTGATAAAAGGGCAACCTGACCCATGCACGTACATATCCAACTGGGTGTTGGGCTCGTGGTGATGGCAGGAATGGCCAACGGGGTCCCTGCGTGGGCAGCGTCTGCCAATGCCGCCGCCGCACCAGGCATGGCCACCGGCAAAGTGGTCAAACCGATCGTACTCACCCATTCTGCTGGTGCCGCACTCAGCTTCGGCACGTTTACCACTGGCACCGGGGGTAAAGTCGTGGTCACCACGGGCGGCATTGGCTCAGTGACGAAAGCCGTTGCATTTGTGCCAGGCTTGGCGGGAACGTCTGCGGACCAATTCACCTTGAGCGGCGCCAAACAACGCACGTTTCTCATAGCGACAACCGGCGGTTCGGTGACCAACGGGATCGATACGATGCCTTTTACCACTGCGCCATCGTCGACCAGCGGTTCGACAACCACGACGGGTACTTTCAGCTTTACGGTTGGCGGCAAACTGACCGTCGCAGGCGGCGAGTCCGGCGGGCAATACACCGGCACGTATACAGCGACAGTGGCCTATAACTGATCCGGCGCCCCCGAACTGTAATCGGTATTAAGCCTAAGAATTATCACTAAGTAGATATTAACCAAATTGCCTTAGCTCTCGGTCTGCGAACAGGCGGAGAGCAAAGGTTTCAGCCTTTTATCCCCTGTTGCACACATTAACCAGCGAAGCCGAATGCGGTCTTCGCGCAGCAGACGGGATTTGGCATGACCATCAACAAAAACCTTCTGGCAGCCGTCCTGGTGGCTGCCTCACTGGGAAGCTTTGCCGACGCGAAGGCCGCTTCGGGCAACACCTCGACCGCCGCCGGAACGGCCGCAGCGACTGTGGTTGCACCGATTGTGCTGACACACACGGCTGGCGCTTCGCTCAATTTCGGCAAATTCACGGTTGGTACTGGCGGTACCGTTGTTGTCGCTTCTGCTGGTACGGGCACGGTGACAGGCGATGTCGGGCTTGTGCCCGGTTCTTCCAACACCGCCGACCAGTTTTCGTTGACCGGTGACAACAGCCGTAATTTCAGCATTACCACCACCAGCGGCACGATCACCAACGGCACGAAGACAATGAACTTTACCACAGCGCCCTCGGCTGCAACCGGCACCACCAGCGCGACTGGAACTTTCAGCTTTTCTGTTGGCGGCACATTGACCGTTACCGGCACCGAAACCGCCGGCAGTTACACGGGCAGCTACAATGCAACGGTGACATACCAGTAAGCCTGGACTGAGCCCGAGGGGATCAGATCATGGCTCGGTTCATCCGGATAGTCGCGATGGTCATGGGGGGGCTTGCCAGTTTGGCAGGTCTTCCCGCCATGGCCGCTGCGGGCAACACCACCGTACTTTCCGGAGTGGTCGGCGCGATCATAACCGCGCCTGTACAATTGGTTGCGGTTTCACCCTTGCAATTCGGCGCCCTGCTTCAGCCTGTGACTGGCGGCACCCTGACAGTATCCCCATCAGGCGCCGTAACGACAACGGGTGATGTCGGCACTGCCCGCGCGATTGCGCAACCCAATGCTCCGGCTCCGGCAACATTCAATCTGACGGGCCTGCCCGGAACGCTGTTCGCAGCGTCAGGAGTGAGCCAGGTCACGATCAGCAACGGTTCAAAAACAATGACCGTCGGACAGTTCACAATCAGCGGTACCTCGTCGGGCGGAATCATCGGTCTCAATGGTACCGCAACATTCACAATCGGCGGCACCTTGACGGTTGCGCCCGGTCAGGCCATCGGAACATACTCAGGGACTTTCCCTATAACCGTTACGTATTTCTGAACCAGCATCCGCGCCCGATTTGCGGACAGCTTGACTGGAGTTGACCCGACATGATCATGCCACGCATGGCATCCTTGTACGGTTTGCCCTTGGGCGTGTTACTGTCCCTCGCCAGCGCGACATCGGTTCTTGCGCAAGTTTCAAGTCTTTCCACAGGCTCTGCGCCGGCCAGCACAGAAACACTGAAAGCGGAAGGTCCGACCAATGCCGCGGCACCCGCCGGTGCAGTAGGAGGCATGGGCGACATCAACCTTTATCCCAAACGCGTGGTGATCGACGATCGCAACCGCGTCGCCAGCGTGGG